>JBDTNS010000127.1:0-6415 GCA_039933675.1 Chloroflexota bacterium | reverse complement strand
GCACCGCCCGCCCGGCCGTCCCTGCCGACATCGTCGACGACGCACCGCTGCGTCCGGCGATCGTAGTCGGCCTCGCCCTCCTCAGCCTGATTCTCATCGCACCGACGCTCCTGCGCGTCGGTCTTCCCTTCCTCGCCGGGGATATCACCGGCGCTCGGTCCGCACTGACCGGACTCCCCCTCCAGGTCCTCCGCGTCGCGTTGCCGGCGCTCGCCCTCGCCATCCTGCTCGCGCCCCGATCCGCGGAGGGGTCCGGGGCGCCTCCGCGACGGCGGCGTCTGGGCTGGCTGGCTGTCGGACTCCTGGTCGCCATGGAGGTCATCCTCGCCAGCAGGTACCTGGCCGCGGAGCTCGCGGCGATCGCCCTGGTCGGCATCGGTCTCGCCGGCTGGCGGCTGCACCCGCGGCGCCTGGCTGCGCTCGCGATCGTTGCGGTCCTCGCCTTTGGCGGGATTCAGATCCTGCGGGCATACGACCAGGCGGCGGGCCAGGAGCTGGCCTTCGCGCTCGAACGGACGGTGAACCGTGTCGTACTCATCCAGCCGCGCACGCTTGACGCGCTGCAGGTGGCCATCCCGGCCGAGCAGCCCTATTTCGATGGCCTGACCTGGGTGCGTCGCCTCGGGCCGGTGCTCGGGCGGGCGGATATCCCGAATCTCGGGTACTGGGTCTACCCGCGCATGTTCCCGGGACAGGAGCCGCCCGGCTACGCCGCGCCCGGGATCATCGGCGAGGCCTGGGCGAACTTCGGGCCGGCCGGTATCGCGCTCTTCGCGCTGCTCGGCATCGCAGCCGAGCGACTGGGGGCCTTCATGGCCCGCCGCCGCGCGAGCGCCGGGGACCTCGTTGCGGGCGCCCTGCTCATCGTCTTCCTCGCGCGGACCCACGCCCTCGGCGTCAACGGGCTGGCGGTGCTCGTCGTCACCGTCGTGGCGTGGCGGATCCTCGCAGCGGGCGGGCTCGCCGGGTCGTGGCGGGCGGTTCGGGATGTCGCCGCATGGCGCGTCTGACGACGACCCATTCGTTGGGCCATCGCCGGCGCGTGTTGGTCGGGGCTGCCCTCGTCGTCGCACTCGTGGCGTTCGGTGCGGTCCGGGTCATGCTCGGTGGCTGGGCGCCGCTGGCGGCCGACGACGCCCGATACCTCTACGTCGGCCTGTCGATCCTCGACGGCCACGGGCCGGTCGGTCCGAGCGGGACCGTCTTCCTCCTGCGCTCACCGATCTACGGGCTCGCACTCGCCCTGGGCAGTCCGCTCGGGAGCGATCCTGTCGCCGGCGCCCGCATCGTGGCTGCGACGCTCGGCCTCCTCGGCCTGACCGGTGCCGGCCGCCTGGGATGGCGACTCGCAGGACCGGGTGGAGCGATCGGCACGGCCGTTGCCCTCGTCTCGATCCCGCTGGTCTGGAACCTCATCCCGTCCCTGCGCATCGACCTTACCCAGACCGCCGTGATCGTCGCCGCGTTGCTTGCCATCTCCAGGCCCACGATCCGGCGCTGGGCGATCGGCGGCGCCCTCATCGGCCTGGCGATCCTCGTCAAGGAGACCGCCGCACCGATCCTCATCCTCCCGGTCGCGCTGCTCGGGTCCGTTCCGAGACCGCACCTCGCGCGAATCACCCTCGCGTTCATCGGAGCGGCGGCGATCGTCGCCGGCTGGTGGTGGGTGGTTGTGTGGGTGTCGAGCGGTCAGGTCTTCCCGTTCAATGCGCTCGCGGTCATCGAGACGCGCGACGTCGATGTAGCGATCCGGCTCGATCGGTCGGCGATCCCGCTGATCGGTTCGATGGTCGTGGCCTGGGCGCTGGTCGCCTGGCGGGCCAGACACGATGTCGGCCACCGAATGCTGCTGATCGCCGCACTCGCGCTCTCGCCGGCGGCGATCTACGCGGCGAGTCGAGGTCTCAACGCGAGGAACTTCGCCGGATTGGCGGTCCTCTCGGCGATCGCAATCGGGGTCGGCGGCGCGTGGCTCGTGGGGACGCTCCGCGCTCGCTGGGTGGTGGCCACGCCAGCCGTGGGCGCGCGCGCCTTCCCTCCTCGGCCGCTCGCGGCCCTTGTCCTTGCGGGCGTGGCTCTCGTCAGCCCTGCGATCGCGCTGATCGGCCAGCGCGACCTGGAACGCCAGCCGGCAGATCGTCTCCCCGAACAGCTCTCGGGTTGGCTCGCCGCGAACACCGCGGATGGTGACCGGATTGCCATGGCGTTCCGGGACCGCGAGCAGGTAGCGGTTCGCCGGTTCGACCATACGGACGTCGCGCTCCTGCCGGCCGTGCGTGTCGACCCGATGGAGCCGCCTGAGAGCTACCTGTGGATGGGCCTCCGCGATCAGCAGCTGTTCGGGTACCGGCGAACCGACTGGGTTGCCGCCCTGACCGATCCGGCGGTCGATCTGCTCATCCTCGTCGCGCCGCACCCGCTGACCCCGGTGGAGCTGACGGCCACACCACAGACTGCCAGTCGCCTCGGGTTGACTCCCGCGGCGACGTTCGAGACGGACGGCGACCGCGCGGAGATCGACCGCGTGGATTCTGCGGTCGCCGTTGCCGGAACGCCCGCGGTCCCGCTCCACTTGTCGGTCGATGCGGCGGGCGCCTGGCTCGCTCTCCGTGATGGCGATGCAGCGACAGGATTTCTGGCGGCACGCCCGGTGGTCGTCGGGAGTGACGGCGCGATTCGTGCGCTGCTGGACCGACTTGGCGGCCGCGGCTGCTCGCAACCCGCCGAGCGAAGCGCCGCTGAAATCCGACCTGCTGGCTCCTGCGGGGGCTGATTTTCCGAGGCAGCCAGCCTCCGGTGCGCGGCTGCACAGGACCGCCGTACCTGCGTCGGGCGACAGACGGTGGATATCCCCGCGTCGTCGGCACCGCCAGCATGAGCCGTGGACTCATCCCGCCCACCCGCCGCGATTCGAATTGGAGCCTGCATTGAACGTCTCGACCGGCATGCGACGCATCACGATGCGCCTCGTCACGGGCCTCGTCACCGCCTCGCTGGCGATCGGCACCTTCGGCGCCGTCGGCACGACTGCCGCGCCCAGCTATTCGACGACGACCCCGATGATTCTCTACAACGTTTCGCCGGAGGACCTCCTCGCGAACAAGCAGGGCGTCTGCGACGGCACCTTCAAGATCGTGATCCGGAACGTGCTGGGAAACACCAACTCGCTGCGCTACCTCGACGCTGCGCAGCACTGCGGCCTGAAGGCCGTCCTCTACTTCTCAACAACCGTCAGCGGCGGAACGGTCTATCCCTCACGCGTCCCGGCGTTGGTCGCGGCGGTCAGGAACCATCCGGCGCTGTATGGCTACCTCACGGTCAAGGAGCCGTCGTGGGTCGGGATCTCGGCCACGGAGATCCGCTCGATGTACCAGGCCTTCCATGTCGCCGACCCCAACCACCCTGTCGTCGCGCTGTTCGGTGACATCCCGCATTTCGGATCCACGTCGAACCCGTACACGGCCGGCATGGCCGATATCGCGATGGTCGACTGGTATCCCGTTGAGACCGCCCGGGGCGGCTGCTCGTCGACCGGGTCGAGCTACGTTGCATACGGCTCGAAGTGGTATTCGACCAAGGTTCGCCCGACCGTCGCCGCCAAGACGCCGGGTGTCCCGATCTGGGTGATGGTCCAGGTCCACAAGTACACCGCGCCCAGCTGTCACAAGAAGCAGCGCCCCACCTGGGACCAGATGCTCCGCCAGGTCCACGAGGCATTCAACTACGCCGGCGCCTCGGGGATCGCCTTCCACACCTTCCAGAACGACAACTACCAGTACGACCTGCGCCGCGACACGGTAATGATGGGACGGCTGCGAGCGATCGCACGTGCGGTGGCGGCCGGAACCTTCTAGGAGGCGGGCCAGGCCCCGAGTGGGCGCGCTGGCGGGAAGTTCGCTGCGATCCACTTGGTGCATTCGGCGAGGACGAGCCGGTAGTCCGTCCCATTCGCCCGAACCGCATACTTGAGCGGACCGAAGACGACGTGCTTCGCGGCCGTCAGGTCGACCGTGCTGTAAAGCGCGAACAGGTCGTTGGCACGATCGAGCGGCAGGTCCGTCCGGATCGTGTCGGCCGCGATCGAGAGGAGCTTCGGCAGGTCGGCGATCCCGCGGCTGCGCAACTTGGCCACGGCTGCCATCACCAGCTGCTGCTGGCGCTTGGCGCGGGAGAAGTCGCTGTCGCCCTTGCGGCTCCGCGCGAAGATGAGCGCGTCGTCGCCGTTCAGATGGCTCGTGCCGGCAGGAAGTCCCCATCCCCGATGGTGGCTGTTGACCCAGTACTCCGGGTCGTAGTAGGGCGCGGCAAGGGTTACGTCGACGCCACCGACGGCACGGACCAGCTTGATGACGCCGGTGAAGCCGATGAGGACATAGCGGTCCACCTCGATTTTGAAGGCGCGCGAGACGGCCCGCTTCATGCTCTCGGCGCCATTGGATGTGGTCGATTCAAGGTGCTGATAGAGACCGGTGACCTTGGCCCCGTACGTCCCTGACGTCGGCAGCGGGAAGTCGACGACGTCGCGCGGGACGCTGAAGGCCGCGCTCTTGCCGGTGGTCGGATCGATCGAGACGACCATGATCGCGTCGGTGCGATTGCCCGGGTGTGCGGGCCGGTAGTCGCTCCCGAGCAGGAGGACGGTCAGCCGGCCATCGGAGCCCAGGAGCGGATCGACACCCGGCGGTGTCGGGCTCGGCGAGGGCGAGGGCGTCGCCGAAGGGTCAAAGAGCGACGGGCTGGGCGTCGGGGGGAGAGCGGGCGGCGTCGGCGTTGGCTGTGGCGACGACCCGGCCGCGAGCGGCGGGCTGGCCACCGGCGCGCTCAGCACGAGCGTGGCCGCCAGCGATGACACGACGATCAGCGGGACGATGATTCCAAGGGCCGCGATCGCTCGGTTGCGCGAGGGCATCGAATTCCAGGATCGTTTGAGGTCGGACATGCCCGGACCCTAGCAGTCCACACCAGACCGCACCGTGGTACGGAAGTCCTGGGACCATACGGGACGTCGTTGGCCCGGCGTACACTGGTCTCGCTCGCGGGGAAACGAGGAGGTGTTCGCCTGATTCGTCGATACGTCACGGCGCTTCGGATGGCCCTCGCCGCAGCCGATGCGGCGACGGCCATCGCCCTGTTCATCGGACTCTCGGTCCTCCGCTTCGGGTCCCCTGGCTGGCGCCAGACCTGGGCTGCCGCCGGGATCGACCCGCTCGTGGCGGCATCGGCCTACGGCCTCCTGCTCGTCGTCGCGCTCTGGCTGCAGGGCCTCTACCGGATGCGGACCCGGCTCTCGATGCGTCGCGAGATCATCGATGTTCTGATCGCGATGCTGTTCCTCGCGGTCGTGGTCTTCACGACGCTCTATCTCGTCAAGCTGCCCAACGTCAGCCGTCTCTTCCTGGTCCTGCTCTTCTCGAGCCAGGCGGCCATCACCCTGCTGTCGCGCGCGGCGATCCGGGATCTCTTCGTCCGGCTGCGCGCTCGCGGTTACAACGCGCGGTACATCCTGATCGTCGGGGCCAGCCCCGCGGCGGAGGCCTTCGCGGACGACGTCGCCGGCCACGTGGAGCTCGGTCTCCGACCGATCGGCTACCTCTCCGGTCCGAATGATCCTGCCCTCAGCGACGGTGCCGGTCTGCGACGGCCCGTCCTGGGCGCCGTGGAGGATATCCAGCATGTCCTCCACGGCACGGTGGTCGACGAGGTCGCCATCTGCCTGACGCTCGAGGACTGGGCGCTCGTGGAACCGATCACCCGGCTGTGCGAGGACGAGGGCCGGGTCGTCCGGATCCCGGTCACGGAAGGCGCCCCGATCATCCCCGGTGGCCAGATCGAGGATTTCCACGGGATATCGATCCTCTCGCTCGTCTATGGACCCGACCGGATCATCGGGATCGCGGTGAAGCGGCTGCTCGACATCGTTGCCGCGGTGGCGCTGTTGCTGGTGCTCTCGCCGATCCTCCTGCTACTGGCGGTCGTCCTCCGGTTGCGCGACGGCGGGCCTGTCCTCTTCCGCCAGGAGCGGGTCGGCCTCCACGGCCGCCCGTTCCTCGTGACGAAGTTCCGCACGATGGTCCTCGATGCGGAGGCAAGGCTGAGCGACCTGGCCGGGTCCAACGAGATCCAAGGGCACGCATTCAAGATGACCGACGATCCACGACTGACCCGCTCCGGCCAATGGCTGCGCCAGACGAGCCTCGATGAGCTCCCCCAGCTGTGGAACGTCCTGCGCGGCGAGATGAGCATCGTGGGGCCGCGGCCGCCACTGCCGCGCGAGGTCGACGCGTACGACATCTGGCACC
Source organism: Chloroflexota bacterium (assembly GCA_039933675.1). Classification (GTDB taxonomy): domain Bacteria; phylum Chloroflexota; class Limnocylindria; order Limnocylindrales; family CSP1-4; genus SPCO01. Next base: position 116 of record JBDTNS010000127.1, on the reverse strand, counting down.
GGAGGCGCCTGTCGATGAAGCCCGGGATCACCGGACTCTGGCAGGTGGCCGCCCGGCGCGATCCGGATTTCGACCGGTGGGTCCGGCTCGATCTCGACTACATCGACCACTGGTCG
>JBDTNS010000126.1:0-6451 GCA_039933675.1 Chloroflexota bacterium | reverse complement strand
ACCGAGGCCCGAAAGCCCGGCGCTGCGGCGAGTTCCTCGGCGACACACCAATTGCCGAAGGCCTTCAGGCCGCGGACGTAGCCGGCGATCGACTCGGGCGCCAGTGAGCTCCGCAACTCCAGTAGCCAAGCTCGGAGCTCGACCGCCGGAATGGCATCGACCGGTCGCCCCTCGCCGAACCGGCGGACCGCTCGGATGAGGATCATCCGGTACCACTCGACCGTTCGGGGCGACGCGCCCTCGGCGGCCTTGGCGGCACAGAAGAAGTCGGCCGCGGCCCCGATTCCGAGCGCTAGAACGCCCCCAGAATCAAGCGCAATCGCGGGTGGGCGAAAAGAGTCAGGCGCACAAGTTGGGGTAGAGTCAGGCGCACTTCGCATCTCCGAGCCTCCTTGGAGATGCCGTCCGACATGCTCAGAACCACATCATCTGGTGGTCTGAACCCGGTCAGACCCCACAGGTTGTGGTGTTGGCTGGCGAGGAAGGATTCGAACCTTCGATCTCCTGATCCAGAGTCAGGCGCCTTACCGCTTGGCCACTCGCCAGTGGAGCCGACCGGGATGATACCCGACCGGCCGTCGGGACCGCGGAGGCCACGCCTGGACGGTACGTTCGGCTAGGGGGACGGACGCTCGATAGGATGCCACCATCGGTGCATGTCAGTCGTCAGCCGGGCGCCAGGCGCCCCCGGAGCCAGCACGCGTCCCGGGGTGCTCCGCCTCAGCGCCCTGCTGTTGGTCGCGGCGCTTGCGACCGGGGTGGCCGCGACCGTGGTCTCGGCCGGATCGCTCCCGCCGTGCCGCCTCGCCGACACGCTGACCGCCCAGCGCAACTACGCCGACTGGAACCAAACCGTCCTCGACGTGGCCTACCGGTTGCCGGTCTCGTACTCACCGGGTGACCTGCGCTCGACCGCGAACGCGGGCCTGAACGGCGGCAACTCCGTGCGCTCGTTCGTCATCAACGACCTCAGGGCGTTGGCCGCCGCCGCCCGGGCCGCTGGGGCACGACTCGCTGTCCAGTCCGCCTACCGAAGCTACTCGACGCAGCGATCGACATTCTCCTACTGGTCGCGCGTCTCCGGCTACGGCGCGGCACTCCGCTCGAGTGCCCGCGCCGGCCACAGCGAGCATCAGCTTGGCACGACGATCGACTTCCGGAGCTATGGCGGCTCGGCACCCTGGTACTACGCCGATTGGGGAGCCTCGAAGGGTGGGTCGTGGCTCAAGGCGAACGCCTGGAAGTACGGCTTCGTCATGTCCTACCCGAAGGGCAAGTCCGCGCTCACCTGCTACGCCTACGAGTCGTGGCACTACCGCTACGTCGGGCGCCCGATGGCGGCAGCGGTCCGCACCAGCGGCTTGACGCTGCGCGAATACCTGTGGCGCCAGCAGGCGGCACCGAAACCGACGTCGACGCCAACCGCGACTCCGACATTCACAGCGACGCCGAGCCCCAGCGACGAGACGAATCCGGATCCCATCGCGGTCTCGAGCAGCGAGCCGTCGTCCGAACCGAGTGCCGAGGTCTCCGCCGAGCCGTCACTCGAGCCATCGCTCGAGGCAGGCCCCGCTCAGTAAGGTCAGCGCCTCCTCGGCCAGCTCGGTGAGCTGGCCTGCCTCGGTCCATGCGACAGCTCGGCGAGTCCGTCCCACGCGAGGTGGCGTCAACGGCTGTTGCCGAAACACAACCTCGCGAGGGCATACGATGTCGTCCGACCGCATTCCGAGGAGATCCGGTGTCCGCCATCCCCGCCACATTCCGTGCCTATGTCGCCGAGAAGGTCGCCGATGGCTTCGTCCGCGGCGTGCGCGAGTTCCGCGAGGCGGACCTGCCGTCTGGCGAGGTCGAGATCCGGGTGGCCTGGTCGAGCGTCAACTACAAGGATGGTCTCGCGGCACGGGCCGACGGCAAGGTCGCACGGATCAGTCCGCTCATCGTCGGGATCGACCTGGCCGGCGAGGTCGTCGCGAGCGAGGACTCGTCGATCCCGGTGGGAACCGCGGTCCTCGTCCATGGCTACGAGCTGGGAACCTCGCGACACGGCGGGTTTGCCGAGTACGCACGGGTGCCGACCGATTGGGTCGTGCCGCTGGCGCCCGGCCTGACGCCGCGTGACGCGATGGTGATCGGGACGGCCGGGTTCACCGCGGCACTCTCCGTTGTCGCGCTGGAAGAGCGCGGTCTCGACCCGGCCGATGGGCCGGTGCTCGTGACCGGAGCGTCCGGCGGTGTCGGCGGGACGGCGTTGGCGATCCTCGCCGAGCGCGGTTACGAGGTTTGGGCGGAGACCGGAAAGGCGGACGAGATCGCGAGGCTGCTCACCCTCGGCGCGGCCGGGATCCTGACACGGGACGACGTGACCGGCGAGGGCCGGCCGCTCGAATCGGAACGGTGGGCGGGCGCCGTGGACGCCGTCGGTGGGGCCACCCTGCCGTACGTGCTGCGAACCTTGCGAACGGGCGCCGCAGTGGCCGCGTCGGGCAATGCCGGCGGGGCAACGCTCGAGACGACCGTCTTCCCGTTCATCCTGCGCGGCGTCGCGCTGCTCGGGATGGATTCCGTCAACGTCCCGATCGCGCGCCGCCGCGAGCTCTGGGATCGCCTCGCCACGGACCTCCGGCCCCGCGAGATCGGCATCCACGCAACTGAGGTCACGCTCGACACCCTCGACGAGGCGCTCGATGGCATCTTGGCCGGCGCCGCCCGCGGCCGCTGGGTCGTCCGCATCGGGGAGTAGGGCCGCGGGTCGTCGCGGCCGTCGCGGCCTGGATATGTTCGCGCCCACAGTGGCCTTCGCTCGATGGTTTCGATCAAGCGGAGGCCCGAGTCGTGACGGCGAGCCGCTGCCGCCCCATGATCAACATATGCCATCGACCGTCAGCCACGTCATGACCGCCGATGGCACGGACTTGCTCGTCCGGCATTGGCAGCCCGCCGCCGCGGATCCAGGCGGGACCGCCTGGGCCTCGGTCCTTCTGGTCCACGGTCTCGGCGAACATTCCGGCCGCTACGAGCGCGTCGGCGACCAGATGGCGGCGGCGGGTCTCGAGGCCCACGCCTACGACCAGCGAGGCGCGGGAGGATCGGGCGGACGGCGCGGTCACGTCGACCGCTGGTCACAGCAGCACGACGACCTCGAAGAACGACTCGGCGCGGTTCGAGCTTCGGCCGCCGGCCGTTCGGTCGTCCTCTACGGTCACTCGCTTGGCGGCCTGCTCGTCCTCGGCTATCTCCTGACGGATCGCCCGAAGCCGGATCTGGCGGTCCTCTCGTCGCCAGGTCTCGATTCCACGATCGCCGCCTGGAAGAAGGCGTTCGCTCCGGTCCTCGGGCGCATCCTGCCGAGGCTGGCCATTCCCAGCGGTATCGATGGGAGCACGCTGTCCCGCGATCCTTCCGTGGCGGCCAAGGTCGGGCGCGACCCGCTTGCGGCAAAGTCGAGCACGGCACGGTTTGGCGCCGAGGCGTTCGCCGAGGTGGCGCGCGTGCGACGCGATCACGCTGGCCTTTCGGTACCGACCCTCGTCCTCCATGGGCTCGACGACGGCCTGGTGCCCGCCCGCTCGTCGGAGATCCTGGCTGCCCTCCCGAACGTCGAACGGCGGACCTACCCGGGCCTCCGGCACGAGCTCCACAACGAGCCAGAAGGCCCGGCCATCATCGACGAGATCGTCGCCTGGATCCGGGAGCGTGCTACGATCGGCGCTCAACCGAATATCGCCTCCGGGGAGCGCATCGAGCGCTGAGAGTGTGGCAAGTGCCACAGACCCGCGGAACCTGATCCGGCTAGTACCGGCGAAGGAAGCAGGCCCGTCGAACACGTTTTGACGCCGTCCCCGTTGTTTCGGAGACGGCGTTTTGGTGTTCGCGTTCGAAATTGGAGACCCGATGCTCATCCTTCCGGGACCCGCCGTATGAAGCGGATCCTCACCATCGCATTCGTCGTGTCGCTCGTCACCGCCGCGTGCGGCGCGAGCTCGACCACGCCTCCGGGCGCCACCGCGAAGCCGACCTCGACGGCCGGCCCGACATCGAGCGTGATGCAGGCATCGGCATCGGCGTCGGCTCGAGCCCTCGGGACCGTCCGCCTGGCCCTCGACTGGACACCGAACACGAACCACACGGGCTTCTTCGTCGCGGCGGCCAACGGCTGGTACAAGGACGCCGGAGTCAATTTCCAGGTCCTGCCATACGCGACCACGCTACCCGAGGCATTGTTGGCCGCCGGTCAGGCCGAGTGCGGGATCAGCTTCCAGGACGCGCTCACCTTCGCGGCGACCGCGGGGGCGCCGATCGTGTCGGTCATGGCGATCCTGCAGCACACCGCACAGGACATCGCCGTCCTCGACTCGTCGCCGATCAAGCGACCGCGCGATCTGGACGGACGAACGTACGCGGGCTTCGGAGGCCCCCAGGAGGAGCCGACGCTCAAGTCGGTCATCAAGGCGGACGGCGGCACCGGCACGTTCAAGACCGTCACTCTCGACACCGCGGCGTACGACGCCCTCTACGCCAAGCGCGCGGATTTCGTCATCACATTCTCCGCGTGGGAAGGAATAGAGGCCGCCGAGCGCGGGATCAAGCTACGCACCTTCGCCTTCGGGGACTACGGCTTCCCGGACTTCTACCAGGTCGTCCTGGCCTGTGACAGCCGCTGGCTGGCGAAGGAGCCCACCCTCGCCCGCGCCTTCGTTGCTGCGACCGTGCGCGGCTTCGAGTTCGCCGCCGATCAGCCCGACCAGGCGGCTGCCATGCTGATCGCCCAGAACCCCGGCGTCTTCGACGGCAATCCGCAGCTGCCCGTTGCGAGCCAGGAGTTCCTCGCCTCCCGCGGCTACCTCCGCGACGAGTCGGGGAAGGTCGGCCGCCAGACCCTGGCGAAATGGCAGGGCTACTCGGGCTTCCTGTATGACCAGAAGCTGCTCGCCGGCCTCGACGGCAAACCGCTCGCCACGGCCCCCGACTACCAGGCGTTGTTCACGAACGACTTCCTCCCATGACGGCAGGCAAGGGGAGGATCGCAAGGGCGGTCCCGCCCGTCGCGCTCGCGGCCGCCATTCTCCTGGTTTGGGAGGCGTATGTGCGGCTCGCGGCACTCGACCCGATCACGTTGCCATCGCCCTCGCGCGTTCTCGGCGCGTTGTGGGACTTCCGTGGCGCTGCGATCGGGCACCTCGTCCCAACGCTCGAGGAGGCGATTGTCGGGTGCACGCTCTCGGTGTGGCTGGCGATCGGCGCCGCGATCGCGCTCGACCGCTGGGAACCGGTACGGCGCGCCGTTGAGCCGCTCCTGGTGACGAGTCAGACGATCCCGATCGTGGCGATCGCGCCACTGTTCGTCATCTGGTTCGGGTTCGGACTCCTGCCCAAGGTGTTGATCGTGGTGCTGGTCACATTCTTCCCGGTGACGATCGCGCTGCTCGATGGGTTCGGCAGGGTCGATCCGGAGGCGACGATCCTGATGCGATCGATCGGGGCATCGACTGGTCAGATGTTCAGAAAGCTGCGCTGGCCGGCCGCGTTGCCCGCGCTGTTCACCGGGCTGCGGATCAGCGTCGTCTACGCTGTCATCGGCGCGATCTTCGGGGAATATGTCGGCGCGACCGAGGGGCTCGGGATCTGGATGCGGCTCTCGCAGAACAGCTTCCGGACAGACCTCGTCTTCGCGGCGATCCTGTTGACGGCGATCGTTTCGATCGCGTTGTACCTCGCCGTCGGCGTCGTGGAGCGCTTCGCCGTGCCCTGGTCACCGGCGCGTCGCGGCACGCACGAGGCCGCGGCGAAACCGGGCTAGGAATCGCCTGGCCGCCGCGCTAAGATCGGCGCATGCCGAGCCTCGGACCTCTCGAAATCGTCATCGTCCTGATGATCCTGGCGATGTTCGTGGTTCCGATCGTGATCGTCACCGGGATGATTCGCGGCCGGCCGCAAGGCGCCGAAGACCTGCTCCGCCAGCGACTGGCCCGGGGCGAGATCGACGAGGCCGAGTACCGGCGCCTGCGATCCGTCCTGCACGCCCGCTGAGCCTTCGGGATCCGCGTCGGCGATGATCGCCGCGTGAGCGACGCGCGGACGATCGTCTTCTTCCCGGAAGGTGCCTTCGGGCCGACGAACAACTGCGTCGGGATCGGGCGGATCCTGCAGGCACGCGGCCACCGGGTCGTGTTCATCGTCGAGGAATCGTTTGCCGGCACGCTCGAGGCGAAGGGCTTCGAGGAGCGCCTCATGCGCCTCGGCCCGAAGCCGGAGATTGACGAAGTTCCGGGCCAGTTCTGGATCGACTTCATCCGGGACACGGCGCCGGTCTTCCGAAAGCCGACGATCGAGCAGCTCGGGGCGTTCATCGCGCCGACCTGGCGTGCCCTCGTCGATGGCGCCATCTACGTCCATCCCCGGCTGACCGAGATCATCGACGAGCTCGGGCCCCACGTGGTCGTCGAGGACAACG
>JBDTNS010000125.1:0-6463 GCA_039933675.1 Chloroflexota bacterium | reverse complement strand
CCCCCGAGGGACCCGTCACAGGGTCGCGGGTCGAGTCGTCTCGACCAACCAGGAGGCGGACGTCCGTTCATTCACGCCCCCTATGCTATCGTGCGGCCTCAGATGCAGACCAGTCTCGCGCGACGTCAGCGCCACCGCAGGGCGCTCCAGCGCCGACCGCGAGGACGCACCGGATCGACCATCGGTCGGATCGTGGTCATCGTCCTCATGGTGCTTCTCCTCACCACCGGCCTCCTCGCGGGGAGTGGCGTCATGCTCGCGGTTGGCGCCTACAACCACTACGCCGCCGGCCTGCCGGACCCGAAGGCCCAGCTGACGAATATCCCCTTCGAGCAGCAGACGGTCATCTACGACCGGACCGGGAAAATCGAGCTGGCACGCCTCGGCGACCTCAAGCGTGAGCTCGTCACCTACGATCAGCTGACGGGCGAGATCATCGACGCGACGACGGCGATCGAGGACAAGGACTTTTGGAATAACGCCGGGTTCGACCCGCTCGGGATCGTGTCGGCCGGACTCGACACGGTGTCGGGCCGGCCGCGCGGTGCGTCGACGATCACCCAGCAGCTCGTCCGCGCGAGGCTCCTCCCGCCGGCCGCCTTCGAAGGCTCGACCTACGAACGCAAGGCACGTGAGATCATCCAGTCGATCCGTCTCACCCAGGCCTACCCCGGCGAGGACGGCAAGCAGCAGATCATCACCGCCTATCTGAACCAGAACTTCTACGGCAACCAGAGCTACGGCGTGAAAGCCGCGGCAAAGAGCTACTTCGGCAAGTCGCTTGCGGATCTATCGCTCGCCCAGGACGCGATCCTGGCCGCCATCCCGCAGTCGCCGACGAAATTCGACCTGATGCGCAACGCGACCGAGGTTTGCCTCGACAACATCCCCGACGGCCAGGAGTGCACGAACTTCAAGCTCGTCGTGCCCCAGGACAACGAGATCGTCGTGCGACGGAACAAGGTCCTCGACCTGATGGAGACTCGCAGCCCGCTGACCGGCAACAAGCACACGCGCGCCGAGTACGAGGCGGCCAAGACCGAGCCGGTCGAGCTGGTCCAGCAGGTCTCCGCCGCCTGGAAAGCCCCGCAGTTCGTCTGGCAGGTGCGCCGCGAGCTCGGTCAGATGCTCTGCCCCGACAGCCCCAGCGACTGCCCCGCGGTCGATACCGGCGGCTACCACGTCATCACCACCCTGGACTGGACGATGCAGCAGGCCACCGAGAAGTGGGTCTACGTCGCGGCCCGGGCACCGAACGCCCAGAACACGTCGGCCATCCTGACCAGCCGCAAGATCTCCCAGGCGAACCGGACCTGGATCCTCGGCCTGCGCGGCCACAATGTCAACAACGCCGCCGCCGCGGTCGAGGACTACCGGACCGGCAACATCCTCGCCTACGTCGGGTCGGCAAGCTACACCTCCAAAGGCAACGCGAAGTTCCAGCCGCAGTTCGATGTCCTGTCGGACGGCTTTCGCCAGCCGGGTTCGGCGATCAAACCGGTCGATTACCTGATCGGCATCGACGACAAGACCCTGACGGCCGCGACGGTGATCATGGACGTCGTCACCAACTTTGGCGGCGGCTACACGCCGACCCAGGCGGACAAGGTCGAGCGAGGCCCGGTGCGGGTCCGATCGGCGATCGAATTCTCGCTCAACGTGCCGGCCATCAAGGCGGCGATCATGACCGGCCTCGACCACGTCTATCAGCGGACGAAGGATTTCGGGATCACCTACCCGTCGACCGAGGTGCCGGTCGTGTCCGAAGGGATCGGGACGCTCGTGATGCACCCGATCGACCTGCTCGGCGCCTACGGCACAATCGCCAACGGCGGCGTGCTGATGCCGCGCCGGATGATCGGCACGATCCTCAATACGAACGGGTCGACCTACTGGCCGACGACGACGGACGCCGCAATGGGCAAGCAGGTCACGAGTGCCGGGGCCGCCTACGTCATGACCGACATCCTCGCCGGCAATACCGACGCGAAGGTCAACCCGTTCTGGGGCAAATGGGCGATCTTCGATGGCAAGACGCGCCGGCCTGCCGCCTACAAGACGGGCACGACGAGCGACAACAAGGACGTGGCGGCGTACGGCTTCCTCGCCCCGCCGGTCGACCCGACCGCACCCGCCCTCGCCGTCGGGGTCTGGATGGGCAACAGCGACAACAGCCCCAACGACGGCAAGCTCTCGCTCGACACGTCCGCGCCGCTCTGGTCGGCGATCCTGACCGAGATCAGCAAGGGCACCAAGATCGCCCAGTTCAAGCCGCCGGCTACGGGGCTCCAGATGGCGAAGGTCGATGCATTCACGGGCCTGCAGCCCGGACCGTTCACGACCAAGACGGTCGACGAGTACTTCCTGCCCGGGACGGTGCCGACGCAGAAGGAGACGCTCCGGGTCGCGACCGCCATCGACGCCGCGACGGGCCTGCTCTGGCAGGACGGTTGTGCGGGCCCGAAGGTCACCAAGGGCTTCTTCAATCTCTCCGAGGTCGAGTCCAACTTCCCGGTCTGGCAGAAGGCGAACGCCGCCTGGGGCGCGCGCGCCGCGAAGGGCGTCGGCGTCCGTGGCGGGCCGAAGGCGACCCGCACGTCGTACTTCTACGGCGGCTTCCCGGCGTTCTATCCCTTTGGGCGCTCCTGGGGCGCCCCGTTCGCCCCGCGCGAGCTCTGCCCGCTCTACACGCCGCCGACGATCTGCGATCCGTTCGCGCCATCGCTCGACCCCGCTCTCCCGGTGCCGAGCTGCATCCCGCTCCCGACGAGCTCCGGTGGCGGCTTCTTCCACACCGCGAATCCGACGCCGATCCCGCGGCCGAGCAAGCGCTGAGGGCGCTCGGCCCCGATCAGAACTCGACGATCGTCGCCCCGTCTCCGCCCTCGCCGCGCTGGCCGGGCCGCATCGATTTCACGAGCGCGTGGCCGGCCGCGGCCGCGCGGACCGCATCGCGAACCGCCCCGGTCCCCATCCCGTGGATGATCAGGGCCTTGTCGAGGCCGGCCAACCCGGCATCGTCGAGGTAGCGATCGAGCGCCTCGAGCGCCTCGTCGACCCGGGCGCCACGGAGGTCGAGCGACGACGCTACCGAGCGCGCCCGTTCGGACCGGATCTCATCGGCGCCGGACGGCTCGTTCGGGCTCGTGGGGCTGCCGCGACGATCCGCGGCCTGGCCGACCGACGGGACGAGGTCGTCGACATCGACGGTGACGCGCATCCCGCCGGCCTCGAGCGTGGCCCGCTTGCCGCCCCGTTCGAGCGCCGCGATCCGGCCTTCCCAGCCGCCCGAGCGGCTGCGCGCCCGCTCGCCGAGCCGCCAGTGACGCTCGACCTTCGGTTCCTGGACGGCCGGCACGTCACCGTCGGCCGGCAGCCGCGCGAGCTCGCCCTCGGCCCGAGTCAACACGTCATCGAGTCCCGGGGCGGTGACAGTTTGACGCTCCAGGGCTTCGCGGCTGGCCTGGACCTCGGTTCGCAGGTCCGCGACGATCCGTTCCGCCTCGCTGCGCGCCGCGCTGACCGCCGCATCGCGCTCGCTGCGCGCGCGACGACGTTCCTCCTGGGCCAGTTGGAGCGCCTCGTCTGCCCGTACCTCCGCGGCTCGCGCCCGCTCGAGCGCGTCGCTCGTCTCGCCCTCGGTCGCCTTGATCGAGGCGAGGGTCGCCTCAAACGACCGCTGTGTCTCGGAGAGCCGTGAGCGCGCGTCGCTGACGATCGGCTCCGGGAGCCCGAGTCGCTCGGCGATGGCGAAGGCCTGGCTCCCACCGGGCAGCCCGATCGTCAGGCGGTAGGTCGGCGTCAGGGTCTCAAGGTCGAACTCGACCGCCGCATTCCGTGCCCCCGCCGTCGTGTGGGCATACGCCTTGAGCTCGGCGTAGTGGGTCGTCGCGGCGACCAGGGCACCCGCCCGGATGAAATGCTCGAGGAGCGCCTGGGCCAGCGCGGATCCCTCGGTCGGGTCCGTGCCGGCGCCGAGCTCGTCGAGCAGGACCAGCGTCCCGGGGCCTGCCGCGTCGACGATCCGGATGATCGAGCGCAGGTGGCCCGAGAAAGTCGAGAGCGACTGGGCGATCGACTGCTCGTCGCCGATGTCGGCGAAGACGTCGCGCCAGATCGGGAGTCGGCTCCCCGGTTCGGCCGGGACGTGGAGACCCGCCTGGTGCATGAGGCTGAGCAGGCCGAGGGTTCGGAGCGTGACAGTCTTGCCGCCCGTATTGGGGCCGGTGACCACGAGCGCGGTGTAGCCGTCGCCGAGCCGGATGTCGATCGGGATCACGCGGCCGGTCAGACCCGGATGCCGGGCGGACAGGAGGATCACCTCGGCACGGTCGGTCGTCTCGGCACGGCCCGCCTGCATCTCGGCTGCGAGCGACGCCTTGGCCGCCCAGAAGTCGAAGCGCGCCAGCGCATCGAGCGTCTCGCGCAGCGGCTCGGCATTGGCCGCCACGAAGGCGGATAGCTCGTCGAGGATGCGCGCGATCTCCTCCGCCTCGGCGACCTGCGCCTCGCGCCACGCGTTGCCGAGCTCGACCGCAACGAGGGGCTCGATGAACAGCGTCTGGCCACTGCCCGATGCGTCGTGGACGATGCCCTTGACCCGCGAGCGCGCCTCGGACTTGACCGGGACGACGTAGCGCCCGTTGCGCAGCGTGATGATCGGCTCCTGGAGGGCGTTCCCGAGCTCGGAACCGACGAGCGAATCGAGCCGCCGCCGGAGCCGCTCATAGGCGACCCTGACCGCCGAGCGGAGGCCCCCAAGCCGTGGCGACGCCGTGTCGAGCAACTCGCCGATCGGATCGAAGCTGCGGGCGAGCGTCGACCGCAGTGCGGGCAGCGGGTGGAGCTCCCGGCCAAGCTCGCGCAGGAGCGGCCGCCGCTCGTCGGCGAGCATGGTGGCGAGCCGCGAGGTCGCATCGAGCGTCGTTGCAATCTCGAGGAACTGGGCCGGCTCGAGACGGCCACCACGGATGGCGCGCTCGATCGCCGGACCGATGTCATGGGCGGCCCCGATCCCGACCCCGGGCCGCTCCTCGAGGAACGCGCGCGCCTGATCGGTCTCGTCGAGACCGCGAGCGACGAGCACCGCGTCGCTCGATGGCTCGAGGGCCTCGGCGAGACGGCGAGCCGGGGCGAACGAGGTGGTCGCTGCGAGACGCTCGCGGATGGCCGGGAACTCGAGCAGGCCGAGTGAGCGCTCATCCATCGGTCGTTGCCCGCTCAGCGCGGGGCGCGCGGGCCCATACGTGGACGGGAGACCGACGGATGGCCGCGCTCGACAAAGCGCCACAGCTTGGCGGTCCACGGGTCGCCGGCGTAGTCGATCCCGATCCGTGGCGTGGCGGTCACCTCGGCCGGGGCCGCGCCGGCCGTGGCCGTCTCGAGCCGCAGCGGCGAAGCCGGATTGCACAGGTCCATCCCGGTCCACCCGGTGTCGAGACCGAAGGCCGCCGCCACCAGACCCGGGCCGCTCGCCAGTCGCTCGCCCGGGAGGCGCGCGATCCGCTCCGCTTCGGCGGCGGCGCGCTCGGCTGTGAAGCTGCGCCGGCGTGTCGTTCCGCGGACGATCCGGTCGACCCGCATCGCGTCGATGCCCTCGATCGGTTCGACTGCGCGGACGAGCAGCGCGGCAGGCATCCCTGCCGGTTCGGTCACCACGTTGAGGCAGTCGTACATCCCGTAGACAAGGTACACGTAGGCACGTCCCGGAGACCCGAACATGACCCGGTTCCGGGCGGTCTCGCCGAAACGGGCGTGGGAGGCCCGGTCGTCGGGCCCCAGGTACGCCTCGACCTCCACGATCCGACCGACCCGCCGGCCGGTCTCGTCATCCCGCACGAGCCGCGCGCCCAGCAACGCCCGGCCCGCTTCGAGGCTGGGTCGCGCCAGGGTTGCCCGATCGACGAGGCTCAGGCCGCTCGCGGATAGAGGGCCTGGAGGTTGCTCGGGATCAGGAACCCGATCACCAGGAACGCGTCCGGGATGAGGGTCGCACGGAAGAATGCCGCGGTCCTCGTTCCGTCCAGGCCACCCCAGAAGTCGCGCAGGAACGGCAACTCCTGGGCGTCCGGCGGGATTCCCGGGATCCGGAAGAACGAGTCGAGGATGATCAGCACGGCCGCGAAGACGATCGCGGCCTGGATCAGGCCGAGGATCCCGCCGATGATCTCGTCGGCGAACCGTGCTCGCTTGAACAGCTGCTGCGGCTTGTAGTAGCTCTGCGTGACGAGCGCGAAGGCGATCACGGCCGCGAGGAAGATCGTCCCGAACCCGATCATGTAGCTGTACTGCCGTGGGAACTGGGTCCAGTTGTCGCCGAGGAAGCGACCGAGCGGGTCTGCCAGGTTGGCGGCCAACAGGAACGAGAAGAGGACGCAGCCGATCCCGAGCAGCCGTCGGATGGTTCCCTGGGCGAACCCGAGCACGAAGAACGCGATGAAGTAGACGACGATCAGGAGATCGA
>JBDTNS010000124.1:0-6480 GCA_039933675.1 Chloroflexota bacterium | reverse complement strand
CCGCGACGATCGCCTCGGCTGCGATCGCGGCGTTGTTGAAGTAGCAGTAGCCGCCGTACATCGATCGCGCCGCGTGATGGCCGGGCGGCCGGCACAGCCCGTACGCGGCCACCGCGCCGCCAAGCACGAGGTCGGTGGCGGTCAGCGCCACGTCGACGGCGGCCCGTGCGGCGTCATACGTCCCCGCCACGATCGGAGCGGCCGAATCGAGACCCCAGAAACCGGCCCGGCCGCCGGCCTGGACCGGGTCGCGCACGAACGACGCGATCGCCTCATCCGACATTCCCTCGAACATCGAGCGGTTCGGGTAGGTATCGGCGGTCAGGAACGGCCGGTCGATCCGCTGGGCCCGGAGCTCCGACCAGGCAACCTCGAGGAACAGGACCAGACCCGGATCGTGGACTGCAATGATCGGGGCAATGCCATGCTGGCTCGGGCCGACCTCGGGGAACCCGCCGTCGGCCGCGAGCGCCGCCCGGATGACCTCGGCCCGCGCGGCGACCTCGTTGGCCGGGACCGTGACGCCCATGTAGGTCTCGACCGTGAGGTCGTGGCCGAGATGCGCCGGCGAATAGACGACCTGCATCGGATCCTGCGCTACCCCTCGGCCCGAGTCTGGTCGGCGACGGAGAGGATCGCCGCACTGACCGCCTCGGGACGGTACCGCATCAGGTTGTGCCCGTCGCGCGCGAACGAGACGGCCCGGATCCGCGAGCGACCGGCCGCGGCCCGCGCGTCGGACGCCGCGGCGAGCGCCGTTCCGCGCGAATCTTCCTCGTCGTCCGCCGCCAGCAGGGCGATGACCGGCGCGCTCACCTCGGCCAGGGTCGCGAGCGGGTTGTAGCGGAACATCGCCCGGACGCTCGCCTCGAGCGCATGCGGGCGCGTGGCCGGGACGACCTTCCCGGCATGGGTCTCCACGACGGTCGCCCGCGCTGCCTGCTCCTGGTCGGCGTCCCACGTCGTCGGATCGAAGCCGGCCCGATCGGCCAGGAAGGCCGCCAAGGAACGCATGACCTCCGGTGGCTCATCGAGCCCGCGCAGGAATTCGTCGACCTCCATCCCGCTCGCCGCTTCGAGCGATTCCCAGCCGCCGTCGACGAGGACAAGGCCGGCGCACCGCGCGCCGAGGTCGGCCGCCGCCCAGGCCGCCACGATCGCCCCGAAGCCGTGCCCGGCGAGTACGATCGGGTCGCCGGCGTCGCCGGGGAGTTCGGACCCCTCGGCGACCGCGCGGACGTCGCCGGCAAGCGCAGGCGGGTCGTACCCCTCGGTCGGCGCGTCGGAGAGGCCGTGCCCGCGGAGGTCCATCGCGACGACGTGCCGTCTGCCCCGTACGCGGCGAGCGACGGGCGTCCACGACCAGGCGGTGTTCGAGAGGCCGTGGATGAGCAGGACGCCCGGCCCGGCTGCGTCGCCACCCCAGTCGAGGAAGTGAATCCGGTCGCCCGGCTCGACGACGACGACGAATCCGTCCGGCTCCACGGCGCGGTCCGGCGGCGGGACGGGCTCCATCACCCTAGGATACGGGCGCCATGGCAAAGCGCCGACGCGGAGCGCGATCCGCCCGACCACGCTCCCGACACCGTCCGTTCGACGAGCTGATCGCGGACGCCCTCGACGCGATCCCCGAACCGTTCGCCAGTGCCCTCGACGAGGTCGCGATTGTCATCGCCGACGAGCCGAGCGACGAGCAGCGACGGGAGAACGACATCGCCCCGGACGAGACCCTGTACGGCCTGTACGAAGGCGTGCCCCGGACCGAATGGGGCGCCGACTCGACGGCGATCCCCAACCGGATCACGCTCTTCCGGCTGCCGCTCGAGGAGGATTTCGCCGATCCCGACGATCTTGCCGACGAGGTCTGGCAGACCGTGGTCCACGAGCTGGCGCACCACCTCGGCATCGACGACGACCGTCTCATCGAGCTCGGGGTGGACTGACGCTCAGCGGCCGAGCGCCGCGTCGCCGACGATCGACCGTGGGCGCGGCGGGGTCTGCGGTCCGTGGAGGAGGGTGGCGAGGGGCTCTGGCGCCAGCCCGGGCGGGCTCGACGCCCCGGTCATGCGCCGGCTCCGGGCAGCGTCGCGGCCCCGTCGAGCATGGCACCGAGCCGCCCCACCTCGACATTCCCGCCCGACAGTACGACGACGACCCGCTCCCCAGCCTCGATCGGGATCCGGCCGGCGAGGACGGCGGCGAGCGCGGCGGCGCCGGCTGGTTCGACCACCTGCTTGAGCCGCTCGATCGCAAATCGCATCCCGGCCAGGATCGTCGGGTCGTCGAGCAGGATCATCCCGTCGAGGTAGCGGCGGCAGATGGCGAGCGTCCAGACGCCGGCAAATGGCGCGGCCAGGCCATCGGCGACGGTGTTCGGCTGGATTCGCACGACTTCGTTCCGCTCCAGGGCGAGGCTGACGGCCTTCGAACCTTCGGGCTCAACGCCATAGACCCGGATCCCCGGCCGACGCGTCTTGAGCGCCGCAGCAATCCCCGAGATCAGGCCGCCGCCGCCGACCCCGACGACGGCGACATCAAGATCCGGCAGATCCTCGAGCAGCTCGAGCCCGACCGAGCCATGGCCCGCGATGACCGCCGGATCGTCGAAGGGATGGACGAATTCGAGACCCTCGGCGTCGCGGATTCGCTCCATCTCGGCAAACGTCTCGCCCACGTCCGCACCATGGAGCACGACCCGTGCGCCGTAGCCGAGACAGGCGTCGACCTTCGAGCGGACCGCTCCAGCGGGCATTACGACCGTGACCGCGACACCGGCCGTCCTCCCGGCCCATGCGTAGGCCTGTCCGGCGTTGCCGGCCGACAGCGTGATCGCGCCACGGGCCGCCGCCTCGGGCGCCAAGGTAACGATCCGGTTCGCCATCCCGCGCGCCTTGAACGACCCGGTCTTCTGGAGGTGCTCGGCCTTCAGATAGAGACGCCCATCGCCCAGCCGCCGGCCCATCGCGGCGGTCGTCCACGCCGCGGCGGTCGCCGACGACAGGAGCGGCGTCCGGTGGACGACGCCGTCGATCCTGTCGCGCGCGGCCTGGATCTCGCCGAGCGGGACGTCGTACGTTTCGGGGCCGGACATGCGGGCGAGTATCGCACGCACCGGTTCGCAGAAAGAACGCGGCTGCAACGTCCGGCGTCGCGGGTCGAGGGTGCCTGTCAGGCACGGCCGCTAGGCTGGGAGGTTGGAGGCGAACATGCGACATGCATCTGGTTCATTCGCGGTCTCGGGCATGCAGGAGGAGTCCTACGAGGAGCTCGCCGGCGGCGCCAAATTGACCCGCGCGTCGGGCGACCAGGCCTATACCGGCGATATCGACGGCAACGGCAAGGTCCAATGGCTGATGTCGTACCGCGGCGATGGCACCGCGCATTTCGTCGGGATCTGGCACCTGACCGTGTCGATCGACGAGCACGACGGGTCGTTCGTCCTCGAGTCCGTGGGCGAATTCGACGGCAAGGCCAGCAGCGGTACCTTGTCGATCGTCGACGGCCTCGGCGCGGGCGATCTCCAGTCGATCCGCGGCTCGGGCTCGTTCAGGGCGCCCGGCGGCGCCGATGCGACCTACGAGCTCGATTACGACGTCAGCTGAGGCCGCCATCACGACTTGCGTGTTTGCGCAAGCACTGATATCGTGCTCTCGATGTTGGATCGCCTGCCAGTCTCGGCCGAACCGGAACGACTGCGCTACGCCGCAGTCGGGCGGGCGTTGGCGGACCCTAAACGCCTGTGCGTCCTCGAATCGCTTGCCCTCGGCGAGCTGTCCGTGACCGACCTCAGCGAACGGGTGGGCTGCCAGGTTCCCAACATGAGCCAGCACCTCGCGGTGCTGCGGAGCGCCGGTCTCGTGACGACCCGACGCGACGGCAGCACCGTCTTCTATCGTCTCGCCGACCCGCGTGTCCTCGAGGCCTATCGACTCATCCAGGACATCGCGCGCTGAGGCGTGCGCAGAAAGGGGATCGAATCCCAATGGTGGAGATCAAGGTCGCGACCGACGCGAATTTCGAAGAGCTCGTGCTCAAGTCCGACCGACCGACCGTGGTCGACTTCTGGGCGGCCTGGTGCGGACCGTGCAAGATGGTCGCACCGGAGATGGAGAAGCTGGCCGAGAAGTACGAAGGCGCGGTCGACGTCGTCAAGGTCGATGTCGATGCCAACCCCGGCCTTTCGCAGGCCTTCAACATCCTGAGCATCCCTGTGATCGCCTTCTTCAAGCCCGGTTCGCAGCCGCAGGGCGTCGTCGGGTTCCGGCCGCTCGAGGCGCTCGAGGAGACGTTCAAGCTCGCCGAATACGCGACGGTCGCCGCCGACTGACGCTGCGGCTCCAGCACACGAAAAACGACTCCGGTCACTGATCGGGGTCGTTTTGATTCGTGGCCGGGAGTGCCGGACCGTTCGCTTGTGGCGAAATGCACACCCGGCGAACGTTGTGGCACATCGGGTACCGAATCGACACCACCCAGGTCCCGCCCGGCCGTCAACAGACGATTCTCCGAGCGTGCGGCCGGTTCGCCGGGCCCCCTGGGGGCGTGTCGGGACGCTCGAGTTGGCGGATCATCGGCCATGACGTTCCGAGGGCGTGCGTTGTGCCCCGACCGCGCCCGGGACCGCGGGCGGCGCTCCCCGCCTCGGCCCGACCTAGTTGCGCGGTTCGAGCCGACGATGCGCGGAGGCGAACCAGGCGACGGCCCGATCGGCGGCGTGGTCGTCGAGATCCGCCGGGGCGAAGGCGACCCAGCCAGGCCCTCGAGCCGAGCCGGTCACGTCGGGCGTGCGCGTGGCCGCGTCGGCAACGGCCGGGTCGAGTGCGAATTCGGCGACCGAGCCATCGGCCGAGGCGGCCGCGAACGCGCGGCCGCCGCGCATCCACGTGACCTCGCCGCCACCGACGGCCTCTCGGACGGCCCCGGGCAGGTCACCGGTCGCGTCGTCGAGCAGTTCGCGCAGGTTCATGAACCGGCGATCGCGGCGGCGAGGATGGCCTCGAGGTCGGGGCTGTGCTCCTCGTAGTGCGTGGTGGTCTGGCCGAGCAAGAAGCGTTGGTGCTCGGCGTGCTTGAGCCATCTCGATTCGGGGACGACCGTGAGGTAGCCGCGCATTTCGCCCGGTACGGTCCGGAACTGTTCGCGGAGCTCCGCCATCGGCCGAGCCGCCCAGGTGGCGTCGATCTCGGCATTGACCGCCTCGCCGCCGCGCGCATCCCAGTCGGCGTCAGTGCGAGCCTTCGTCGGACTCGTCTCGTTGACGGCAAGCTCCGTGGCGACCTGGAGCGCGATCGACTGGCAGGCGACCAGGTGGCCCATCAGATCCCGACCGGACCAGCCGTGGGCGCCTGCCACGGGGACCGCAAGCTGCTCATCCGTCAGCTCGGATAGTGTCTCGAATGGCGCCCACGCGTCGCGCTCCTCCTCGAGGAATTCGAGCGAGTCGAGGTACATCAGACCGCGACCGGCTCGCGGTATTCCCCGAAGACCTCGCGCAGGACTCCGCACTGCTCGCCGAGCGTGGCATACGAGGCGGCGCACCGAATGAAATGCGGCATCAGGTTCGTCTCGGTTGATTCCGGCCGTGCCGCCGTCTCGCGCAGGCCGCGCAACGCGGCCTCCACGGCGCCAGGGTCGCGCTCCCGCCGTGTGCTTGCGAGCCGCGCCAGGTGGCGCTCTTCCGACCCGGGCGGGACGGCGAGCACAGGGATAGCTGTCGGTCCGCGGCCATCGCCGTACGCGTTGATGCCGACGACGAGCCGCTCGCGGGCGTCGAATTCGCGCTGGTAGCGGTAGGCCGCGTCGGCGATCTCGTGTTGCGGATAACCCTCGGTGATCGCCGCGACCATCCCGCCGCGCCGGTCGATCTCGTCGAGATAGCGCCAAACGGCGGCCTCGGTCTCGTCGGTCAGCGACTCGACGAACCATGACCCACCGAGCGGATCGACCGTCGCGTCGACCCCGCTCTCCTCGGCGATGATCTGCTGCTGGCGCAACGCCAGGAGCGCCGCCTCGGCGGTCGGGACCGCCAGCGCCTCGTCATAGGCGTCGGTGTGGAGCGACTGGGTCCCTCCGAGGACCGCGGCGAGCGCCTGGAGCGCGACCCGGGTCAGGTTGTTGAGCGGCTGCTGGGGCGTGAGCGAGACGCCCGCGGTCTGGGTGTGGAAGCGCATCCAGGCGGATCGCTCGTTCTCGGCGCCGTAGCGCTCGGTCATGAGCTTGTACCAGATCCGGCGCGACGCCCGGAACTTGGCGATCTCCTCGAAGAAGTCGCTGTGGCTGTTGAAGAAGAAGCTGAGACGCGGGGCGAAGTCGTCGATCCGGAGACCGCGCGCGAGGGCCGCCTCGACGTACGCCATGCCGTCGGCGATCGTGAAGGCCAGCTCCTGGATCGCCGTCGATCCCGCCTCCCGGATGTGGTAGCCGCTGATCGAGATCGTGTTCCAGCGCGGCATCTCGCGGGTCCCGAACTCGATCGTGTCG
>JBDTNS010000123.1:0-6482 GCA_039933675.1 Chloroflexota bacterium | reverse complement strand
ATTCGGACCTCGGCCTCGTCGTCCACGAGGCCATCGTCGCATGTGGGGAGCGGCGCCCGCCCACTGACGGCTAGACTTCCGGCCATGGCGCATTCGCGGAGTCGGTCGATCCGGACGAGCTCCGCGCGGCGTTCGGGCCGGCCACCCGGGCGATCGTGATCAACTCGCCGCACAACCCGACCGGCAAGGTCTTCCGGCGCGACGAGCTTGAACTGATCGCGGCGCTGTGCGTCGAGTTCGACGTCCTGGCCTTCACCGATGACATCTACGAGCACATCGTCTTCGAGGGCGAGCACATCCCGCTCGCGACGCTGCCCGGGATGGCCGAGCGGACGGTGTCGATCCATTCGATGTCGAAGTCGTATTCGGTCACCGGCTGGCGGATCGGCTGGGCGATCGCCCCGGCCGACCTGTCGATCGGGATCCGCCGCGTCCACGACTTCCTGACGGTGGGCGCGGCGGCACCGCTGCAGGCGGCTGCGGTCGTCGCCCTCGGCTTCCCTGAGGCCTACTACGATGACTTGGTCACGGGCTACCGGGCCCGGCGCGACACGCTTCTGCCGGTCCTCCGCGAGGCGGGCTTCCGCGTCCACCTGCCCGCCGGCGCCTACTACGTCATGACCGACATCACCGATCTCGCGGCCGACGGCGAGGACGACGTGGCGTTCGCGCATCGCCTCATCCGCGACCCAGGCGTCGCGGCCGTGCCAGGGTCGTCGTTCTACTCACGACCGGAGCTCGGCCGGAACAAGCTGCGTTTCGCCTTCCCGAAACGCGCCGAGACCCTCGCCGCCGCCGCCGAACGTCTCGCGCGCCTCGCGGTCCGCGCCTGACGCGTCGCCGGTCCCTGCCCGCGCCTGGAACTACTGCCCGGCCACCCGCTCGACGAGGTCGGTGACCATCCGACGGGCGTCGAGGCTGTCGAAGCGCATGAACGGATCGGGCTCGATCGCCTGCTCGACGATCTTGCCGCCGATCCGCGTGTAGAGGACGGGGTAGATCGCGCCCGAGCCGTCGCCCTCGAGCGTTGCCGCGAGCGCATCCGGCCCGCCGGCGTCGAGGACGTGGGCGAGCGGCTGGACGCCGTCGTCGCGCAGCCCGCCGGCAGGATCCGCCGTCAGCACGCGGGCGAGATAACCGCGCTGGTGGAAGAGATCGGACGCCTCTGCCAGCTCGGTCGCGACGAACGTGGCCGCAGCCGCCGGCGCAAGATGCGGCCGCTCCGGCTCGACGCCGAAGTGCGTCCGGGCGATGTGCGCGGCGAGGACCCGGGCGTTGTAGCGCGCGCCATGGACGGCGCCCGAATTGGCCGGCACGCCGTGCTTCTGGAGGCCCTTCGCGCCCTGGCTGATCGTCCCGGCGAAGTAGATGCCCGGGGCGGTCGCGCTCTCCCACCACGGCGTCTGAACCGGGAGCCGGCTCGCGCCGACGGTCTCGACGCCGAGCGACGGGAGGTCGACGAGCGGCGTCACGAATCCGGTCGCCGAGATCGCATCGTCGACCTCGACCGCCAGGTCGCCGCCGCCGTCCGTGCGCCGGAGATGGACCGTCAGCCGCCCGTCTCCCACCGTCTCGATCCGATCGATCGCCGCGTCCAGGACGCTGACGCCACCACCGAGCACGTAGTCCTCGTACGGCTGGACGTAGCGCGCCCGGACCCCGACGAGTGTCTTCGTGTCGACCGAGAGCCGCGTCTTCGACGGCGAGACGAGGATGAGCTGGCGCGCCCACGGCAGGAGTCCGGTCGCGAGTTCGAACCCCGAGTTCTGCTTGCCGATCAGGAGGACGCGGCGGTCGGCGTACGACTCGGCCGGGCGCACCTCCGCGTAATGATGCGTGTGCTCGAGACCGGGTCCCGGCGGGGTGAACGGTTCGGCGACCCCGACCGCGACGACGAAGACGCTGCAGCGATAGACGCCGTCGGTCGTCTCGATCTCGAAGCGATCGCCCTCTGGGCCGGAGATCCGGCGCGTCGCGGTCCAGCGACAGCCATAGCGGATCTGGACTCCCGCCCGCTCGGCAAAGGCGGCGAGGTTCGCCTCCATCTCCGGCCGCGACGGGAAGTAGGAGGTCCCGTCCATCAACCCCGACTGCAGGGCGCGACAGGTCGGGTCGACGCTGAGCAGGCTGTTCCAGTCGAAGCGCTCGTAGGCGCGCGAACCGCGCTCGACTGGGGCGTGCGGCTTGGTCCACGACAGGAGTCGCTGGAAGAACGGCCAGCGCCGGAACATGCCGCCGGGGGACGGGTCGGCCGAGATGACCGCATGATCGACCCCGAGCTGACGAAGCGACGACGAGACCTGCAGGGCGCCCGGCCCGCTGCCGACGACGACGACCGGGTAGTCGCCCGGCGGGAACGGCGGGCTCAGCTCCGCCATCGGTTCGCGGCCCGCAGGCGGCGCGCCTGCGCCTGGAGCATCCGGTACATGACGCGGGGATGGTCGACGAGGAACGGCTCGACGCGCGGCCCCGCCAGCATGAGGCAGCGCAGCGGTCGGGTGGCGACGACATCGGCGATCGGTGCCTCGCCGAGGATGATCGAGACCTCGCCGAAGAACTCGCCGCGACCGAGTCTGGCGCGCTCCTGGCCATCGACCAGGATCGCCGCCTCGCCGTCGATGATCACGTAGAACCCAGAGCCGGTCAGGCCCTGGCGCAGGACCTTCTCGCCCTCGGCGAAGACGGTCTCCTCGAAGAGGTGGACGATCGCCTCGATGCGCGGGCTCGGGAGGTCCGCAAAGAGCGCAAAGCTCGAGATCGCATCGGCGAGCTGCTCGCGGTCGGTCATGGCTCGCATGGTCGCAGAAACGCCGCTTTCCGGAAAGGGCGGATGCGGTTGACGGGTCGAGGTCGGGGGCGCAGCATGCCCGTGATTTCCGGAGGAGGATTCATGTCCCTGACGCGCGACCGAACGACCGAGATCCTGTCCGCCGTGCCCCTCTTCGATGGCGTCGATTCCGTCGGGATGGACCGGATCGCGGCGGTCACCGTCCAGGTCGACGTTCCCGACGAGCACGTGATTGCCCGCCAGGGCGAGATCGGGACGGGCTTCTTCGTCATCGTCGCGGGTGGTGCCCACGTCGTCCGCGACGGCGAGCGAATTGCGACGCTCGGGCCGGGCGACTTCTTCGGAGAGTTGTCGATCCTCGACGGCCGGCCGCGGACGGCACAGGTCGTCGCCGACGGCCCGACGAGCTGCCTCGCGCTCGCGTCCTGGGACTTCGAGGCGGTCCTTTCGGAACAGCCGCGCGTGACGCTGGCGATCCTGCGCGAGCTCGCCGGGCGCCTGCGGGACCTGACCGAAGCCGACCGGCACTGACCGTCGACCGGGAGCCGGAACGATGACCGAGCCCGAGGCGCCGGTGCGTGGGACCTACACCTTCCTGTTCACCGACATCGAGGGTTCGACCCGGCTCGAGGGCGCCGTCGGCCGCGACCGCTACGCCGAGCTGCGCGAACGCCATCGGGCAATCCTGCGCGCGGTGTGGGATGCCACGGCAGGCCGGGAGCAGGGCACGGAGGGCGACTCGTTCTTTGTCGTCTTTCCCGAAGCCTCGACGGCGATCGCGGCCGCCGTCCAGGGCCAGCGCGCGTTGGCGGCCGAGCCCTGGCCGGACGATGCCCCGATCCGCGTCAGGATGGGCCTCCACTCCGGCGGTGCCGAGCTGAGCGGGGAGAGCTACGTCGGCCTGAGCATCAATCGTGCCGCCCGGATTGCGGCGGTCGCCCACGGCGGGCAGATCCTGGCATCGGGCCTGGTCCGGGACCAGCTCGCGGACCATCCCGTCGAGGGGGTGAGCCTGCGCGACCTCGGTGAACATCGCCTCCGCGACCTTGGTTCCTCTGTCCGCCTCGTCCAGGTCGTGGCCGACGGTCTGCCGGCCGAGTTCCCGGCGATCCGGACCCTCGACGCCCGCCCGAACAACCTGCCCACCCAGCTGACCACGTTCATCGGACGCGACGCGGAGCTCGAGGAAGCGGCCGGCCTGCTGGCCGCGACCCGCCTCCTGACCCTGACCGGTCCGGGTGGGACCGGCAAGACAAGGCTCTCGCTCCAGCTGGCGGCAAGGGCGGCCGAGGACTTCCCCGATGGCATCTTTTTCGTCGCGCTGGAGCCGATCCGCGACCCGATCCTGGTCGCGCCACGGATTGCCGCCGCGGTCGGAGTCGCCGAGGGGGGCGCGCGGCCGATCGCGGAGCTGCTCGCCGATTGGCTGCGCGACAAGCGGCTCCTCCTCGTCCTCGACAACTTCGAACAGGTCATCGCCGCGGCGCCGATCGTCGCCGACCTGCTGCGGGCAGCGCCCGACATCAAGGCGATCGTCACCAGCCGCGCCGTCCTGCATGTCTCGGGCGAGCAGGAATACCCGGTGCCGGGGCTGCCGACGCCACCCGATCCCGGCGGCCAGGGCGGGCTGGACCGGATGGATATTGGTGGCGAGGCGCACCCGATCGACCCGGTCGCCCTCGGCCACTACGCCGCGGTCCGGCTGTTCATCGAGCGCGCCGTCTCGGTCCGGCCGGGCTTCGCGGTCACCAACGAGAACGCACCTGCGGTCGCCGCCATCAGCGCCCGGCTGCACGGCATGCCGCTGGCGATCGAGCTGGCGGCCGCCCGCATCAAGATCCTGTCGCCCGACGCGATTCTCGTCCGGCTCGACAAGCAGCTCGACGTCCTGGCCGCCGGTGCGCGCGACCTGCCGGCTCGGCAGCAGACGCTTCGCGGCGCGATCGCGTGGAGCTACGACCTGCTCGACCCCGGCGGCCAGCACCTGCTCGATCGGCTGTCGGTCTTCGCCAATGGCTGCGACCTCGCCGACGCCGAGGCGATCTGCGGCCCGACCGATGAGGTCGGCGGCGACATCCTCAATGGCCTGATCGCGCTGGCCGACCAGAGCCTCGTCAAGGTCGAGGAAATGGCCGACGGCGAGCCGCGCTTCCGATTGCTCGACACGATCCGAGCCTTCGCGGCCGAGCGGCTCGAGGCCGACGGCGAGGGCGATCGCATCCGCGCCCGGCATCGTGACTGGTGCATCGCCGTCGCGGAAGAGGCTGCCGCCCAGCTGTCTGGGGCGGACCAGCGCCGCTGGCTCGAGCGGCTGGAGCTCGTCCACGACGATGTGCGGGCAGTGCTGGACTGGGCGGCCGCCGCGCCCGACCCACCGGTGGCGATCGGCCTGGCCTTCTCGATGTGGCGGTTCTGGCAGAAGCACGGTCATCTCGCTGAGGCCCGCCGCCGGCTCGAGGCGATGGCCGAGGCGCCGTGGTCGCGCGACGACCCGCGGCTCCGAGCCAGGCTCATGGAGGCGCTCGGTGGCGTCTACTGGTGGCAAGGCGCGATCACCTTGATGGCTCTCCGCTATGAGGAAGCGCTCGAGCTATGGCTCGCGATCGGTGACGAGGCGGAGATCGCCAATGCCTACTACAACGTGTCATTCCAGTACGCCATCCCGGACGAGCTGGGCGGCAAGGTCGCCGTCGACGTCGACCAGCACGGCCTGACCTTCCTCGCCCACGCTCGCGACCTCTACCAGAAGCTCGGTGACCGCCTCGGCGAGGCGAACGCCCTGTGGGGGATTGGCAACTACCGCTATTTCCAGGAATACGACGACTACGGCATCAAGGAGATCCGGCAGGCGCTCGAGATCTTTCGCTTGCTCGGCGACCGAACGATGGAAGCCTGGAGTCTGCACATGCTCGGGACGGGGCTGCTGCGCAAAAACGAGGTGGCCGAGGCGCGCGAGCACATCATCCACGCCATGCGCCACTTCTACGCCGCGAGCGATACGGCCGGGATCACGCTCGGCCTCGATGACCTCTCGTCTGTCGCGGTGGCCGACGGCGACCTGCCACGGGCCGCTCGATTGCGGGGCGCGGCCCGCCACCTGACAGCGGTGACCGGAACCGGGCTGGCCGGCTACGTCGAGGATCTCTTCGAGGCCGGGGTCCGGCCTGGGGTGCGCGGGCAGATGTCGGAGGAGGAGCTCGCGCGGTACGGCGCGGAGGGAGCGGCGATGACGCTCGATCAAGCCGTCATGTTCGCCCTGGAGGGTGCGACGGAGCTCCCGGCGCCGGATGGTCTCGGGGCGTAGCATCGCGCCACCTCGGCCTGCTTCCGAGGCTTGGGCCCCGAGCAGCGCGGTCAAGTAGACTGGCCCTCCGATGACGACGCAGACGACGCCCGAGCCGGCACGCGAGAAGTCCGGGATCCCCAAGAACCCGGGCCGGCGCGACCTCGGGCTGCGGGCGACGCTCGTCTTCCCGAACCGCGAGATCGTCGAGAAGTACTACGTCCCGATTATCTACACGGCCTGCCGGACCTGCTATTCCGAGCAGGATCCCGACGAGATTTTCCGGCGCTCCGTCGCCGGCGACTTCGACCCGCTCAAGATGCAGAAGCTGATCAGCTCGGTCATCGAATCGGGGCACGGCTCGACCATCGAGCATGTCGTCTTCACCTTCGCCATCAGCGGCGTCTCGCG
>JBDTNS010000122.1:0-6496 GCA_039933675.1 Chloroflexota bacterium | reverse complement strand
GATGGGAAAGCCCGATCCGTTGCCGAGAACCTCAAGGACGAGTACCGGATCTCTGCCCCCTCGATCGAGACCCAGGCGCGCCTGCTTTCAGGGGGCAATCTCCAGCGGCTGATCCTCGCGCGCGAGATCGACTCGCGGCCGGCGGTGTTGATTGCCTGCCAGCCCACCCGTGGCCTCGACGTCGGAGCGATCGAGACCGTCCACCGCCTCCTCCTCGAACGCCGCGAGGGTGGCGCTGGGATCCTCCTGATCTCCGAGGACCTCGACGAGATCCTCGCCCTCGCCGACCGGATCGCGGTCATGTACGAGGGGCGGATCGTCGGGTCGTTCGACGCGCGCACCGCCGACGTCCACGAGATCGGGCTCCTGATGACCGGCGGGGCGAGCTGGGCGGTGCCCGCAGACGACGATCCGGGGGCCCCAGCCGGGATGGGATCCGGGCCCGGGACTGCATCCTCATGACGATCCGCCTCGAACCCCGCGCGATCGTGCCCCGCTGGCTATCGCCCCTGGCGACCATCGCGGCGCTCGCCGTGGCCCTGTTCATCAGCGGGGCGATCATCGCCGCGGTCGGTGGCGACCCCATCCGTTCCTACCTCCATATCCTCAACGCCGCCTTCGGCAGCGTGGGCGTCGTGTCGGACACGCTGGTCAAGGCGACGCCGCTGCTCCTGACCGGCCTCGCCTGCGCGCTGGCCTTCAGGATGCGGCTCTGGAACATCGGCGCGGAGGGCCAGTTCCTCCTTGGCGCTTGGGGCGCGAGCGCGATCGTCCTCGCCCCGGTCCTGCCGGCCGGCACGCCGGCGATCGTGGTCATCCCGGCGATGATGGTCGCCGGGGCAGCCGCAGGGGCGGTCTGGGGCCTGATCCCGGGCGTGCTCAAGGCGCTGCTCGGGGTCAACGAGATCATCACGAGCCTGATGCTCAACTATGTCGCCCTGTTCTGGATCCAGTTCTGGGTGTTCGGGCCGTGGAGTGAGGGCGGCTTCCAGCAGACGAAGGCGTTCCCTCGCGAAGCCGTGCTGCCGCGACTGACCGACTTTGCGAGCAGCGTCCCAGCCTTCTCCGGGCTGACCGTGCATCTCGGCCTCATCTTCGGCGTCGTGGCCGCCGGGATCGTGTGGGCCGTCCTCGAGCGGAGCCGCTGGGGCTACGAGATCCGACTGATCGGGGACAGCCCCAGGGCGGCTCGCTACGCGGGTATCGACATCGCTCGCAATGTCATCGTCGTGTTCGCAATCTCGGGCGCCCTGGCCGGCCTCGCCGGGATGAGCGAGGTGTCGGGGGTCGTCCACAAGCTTCAGGACCGGATCTCGCCCGGCTACGGGTTCACCGCGATCATCGTCGCGTACCTGGCCCGTTTCGATCCACTCAAGGTCATCGTCGCCTCGGTCCTCTTCGGGGCGCTGATCCTCGCGGGCCGCGAGATCCAGCCGTCCGGCGTCCCGGCGATGATCCAGGGCGTCATCCTGTTTTCGCTCATCGTGGCCGAGGTCTTCGTCCGGTACCGCGTCCGCTTCGAGCGGCGAGGCCTGGCGGTCTGATGGATTTCGGGCTGATCCTCGCGGCCGGCGTGGCGACCGGCACGGTCCTGCTCTTTGCCGCCATCGGCGAGATCTTCGCCGAGCGAGCCGGCGTGCTGAACCTCGGCGTCGAGGGGATGATGCTGATGGGCGCGGTCGCCGGATTCTCGACGGCGGTCTCGACCGGCAATCCGTGGCTCGGCCTCGTGCTCGCGATGCTCGCCGGCGGGTTGATCAGCCTGCTGCACGCCGTGGTGACGATCCAGTTCCGGGCCGACCAGGTCGTGTCCGGGCTCGCCCTCACGTTCCTCGGCAGTGGGCTCGCGCGGGTGCTCGGCGAGGGGCTGTCGAATGCCGGCGCGACCGCGCTGCTGCCGCGATTGACGATCCCGGTCATCTCGCAGGTTCCCGTCGTGGGGCCCATCTTCTTCCGCGACCAGAGCGTGCTCGTCTACGTCGGCTATCTGCTCGTGCCGATCGCCTGGTTCTGGATCAACCGGACGCGGCCCGGCCTGCACCTCCGGGCGGTCGGCGAATCCCCGGCAGCGGCCGACGCCCAGGGCATCGGGGTCGTTCGGTTGCGCTACACGTATGTCGTGGTCGGCGGGTTGCTGGCTGGCCTCGCCGGCGCAACGATCACGCTTGCGACCTCGCCGGGCTGGTTCAGCGAGCAGACGACGAACGGCCGCGGCTGGATCGCGATCGGGCTGGTGATCTTCGCCCAGTGGAGCCCGCTCCGTGCAGCCTTCGGGGCCTACCTGTTCGGGGCGATCTCGCGGTTCATCCTCGACATCCAGGGCGTGGACTCGATCCTCGGCGTGACGAACCCGTTCCAGGCCGGGCGATCGGCGACGTTCTTCCTCGAGATGCTGCCGTACCTGATGGTCGTGCTGGTGGTCATCGTCGGGTCGCGCGAGGCGGCCCGGAAGCGGATTGGCGCCCCGGCCGCCCTGGGCCGACCGTACGTGCGAGGCGAGCGAGGGGCATAGCTGTGATTCACGCATAGGTCGATGACCAATGCGTCCATCCAGCGACCGTGCACGAACGGGTTGGGGTGGGCGCAATGGATCTGCGTCGCGGGGCGGATGTGGGGGCGGCGCGGATCCAGCGATCGGTTTGCCGTCTACCAACCCGGGTGGTGGCCGGTGACGAAATCGCCGAATTCCGCCACACCCAGCGGGTGGCAACAGGACGATCCACACTCAGGCCGGGAGCGCTATCGCGTCCCCATGGCCAATCTGCCGATCTCGTACCACCCCGGTTGGTAGGTGACAATTTCGAGGGCGGGTGAGGGCGATCGCGTCAGCAGCGTGGCGACATCCGCGCCGGGCGCCGCGCCCCTATTCGTCGTCGGCGCGGATGTCCAGGCCGAGCAGCTCCATCTGGACGTACTCGCCGGTCTCGAACTCCAGCTGTCGAGGCGCGAACGGGGAGCGATCCTCGCCCGACGGACCGATCGGCGCGAACTCGACAATCACGCGCTCGTCGCCCTGGACCAGCGTGTAGACGAGCATCTGGTCGGGACGCGTCTCGAACTCGAGGTGCTCGAATGAATCGATATTGAGGGTGATCGCCAGCGGGGTGAAATAGGTCGAGATGTCGTCCGCGTCCACCACGATCCGCTCGACCCAGCCGGTCCCGTGGCTGACCACGTCGCGACCGCGGAGGTAGCGATAGCTCACCGTCTGCTTCAGGAGGGGGCGCAGCAGGTGCAGCATGTCCGTTCGGGAGGACACGAGGCCCTGGTTCACGAAGAACTTGGCCGCCGGCAGGGTCGACACGCGGCGTCTCCTCAGCGCACGGAGGTGGACGATCCGGTGCGATGGTACCGCACGGACCGGGCCGCGGAACATCCGGCGGCGGCCGGACACGACGCCCGCGCGCCGCAGCGCCAGGCGCCGGGAGGGACCGTTGCCCCGCGTATGATCGTCGCGATGCTCCTCGCCCTCGACGTCGGCAATACGAACATCTCGACCGGGCTCTTCCGTGCGGGCGTCCTCGTCGCGAACCGTCGGGCAGCCACGGTCCCGCGCGCCACCCCGGATGAGGTCGAGCTGGTGCTGGCCGGCCTGCTCGAGCTCGATGGGCTCGCGATCGGCGACGTCACCTCGATCGCGCTCGCATCGGTCGTCCCGGCCGTCAGCGCCGCCATCGAGGAGATCGCCGAGCGTCACGACCGACCGCTCCTGATCGCGACCGCGGGAACCGTGCCGCTCGCCGTCCGGGTCGATCGGCCGGGCGACGTGGGTGCCGATCGGCTGGTCAACGCCCTTGCTGCGGCCCGCGTCTATGGGACGCCGGCGGTGGTGCTCGATTTCGGGACCGCGACGACGCTCGATTGCGTTGCGACGGACGGCGCCTATGTCGGCGGTGCGATCGCGCCTGGCCTCGAGCTCGGCCTGGAGGCCCTGGCCGCTCGAACGGCGAGACTCCCGCGGGTCGAGCTTCGTGCACCCGATCGGGCGATTGCGCGGGACACGGTGAGCGCCATCCAGTCCGGCACGGTCCTCGGCTACCAGGCCCTGGCCACGGGCCTGCTGGAGCGTGTTCGGGCCGAGCTGGCCGACACGAGCGGCGTCCGCCCAGCCGACGTCAGGACGATCGCGACGGGCGGTCTGTCCCGGGCGCCCTGGGTTCGGGGTGTGAGCGGCATCGAGACCATCGATCCCGAGCTGACCCTCAGGGGCCTGGCCATCCTCCATGCCGAGGTCGGCGGCGGCGAGCGCCTGGAGCTCGGCCTGCCGTGACGGGACGGCTGGCCGGCCGCTTCATCGGTCTCGGCGTCACGGGCTCGATCGCCGCCTACAAGGCCGTCGAGCTGCTGCGTCTGCTGCGAGCCGAGGGCGCGGACGTGACGGTGATGCTGACCCCGGCAGCGAGCCAGTTCGTCGGACCCCTCTCGTTCGCGGCACTGTCGCGTCATCCTGTCGAGACCGACGTGCTGGGGCTCCTCGCCGACGGCCGGATTGGCCACATCGTGGTCGGCGACACGGCCGACGCGATCGTCGTCGCACCCGCGACGGCCCATTTCCTGGCCGCGATGGCGAGTGGCCTTGCCGGTGACGTGGTGACCGCCACGAGCCTCGCGTCACGTGCGCCGGTCATCGTGGCACCCGCGATGGACGGCGACATGTGGACGCATCCGGCGACGATCGCGAACGTTGCCCGCCTGCGCGACGACTTCGGCTATTCGATCGTCGAACCGGAACGTGGGCCGCTCGCGTCGGGCCAGTCCGGTGTCGGGCGGCTGGCCGAGCTGCCGGCCATCGTCGACGCCGTGGTCGCGGCCGTCGGAGACGAGCCGATCCGAGAGCCCGACCCGGCCGCTCGCCCGCCGCTCGTCACGCCCGCACACGACGCCGACCTGACCGGCCGGCACATCGTGGTCACCGCGGGCGGGACCCGGGAAGCGATCGATCCGGTCCGGTTCATCGGCAATCGCTCGACCGGCAAGATGGGCGCGGCGATCGCCGACGCCGCCCTCGCGCGCGATGCCAGGGTGACCGTCGTCGCGGCGAACGTCGAGGTGGCGCTGCCCTCCGCCGCGACGATCGTGCGCGTCGAATCGACGGCCGACCTGCGAGCGGCGCTGCTGCGCGTCACCCACGGCGCCGGTGGCTCGGCAGGGTTCGATGCGCTCGTCATGGCCGCCGCGGTTGCCGACTTCCGGCCAGCGGCGACATCCGAGCGCAAGCTGGAGCGCGCGTCGAGCCTCGTGATCGAGCTCGAATCCACGCCCGACCTGCTGGCCGAGATCGGGCGAATCGTGCACGGTCTCGACAGCAGCGGTGCTCCGACCCGCGAACCCCTCCAACCGGCGCCGATCCTCGTCGGCTTCGCGGCGGAAACGGGCTCCCTCGAACGAGCCGACGACAAGCTCCGTCGAAAGGGCGTGGACCTCCTGCTCGCCAACGATGTGACCGAGCCGGGATCGGGGTTCGGCACCGACACCAACCGGGTGACGATCCTGGGCGCCGATGGCTCCCGCGACGAATGGCCCATCCTCTCCAAGCGCGAGGTCGCCGACCGCCTCCTCGACCTGATCGGGCCGGCGCTGGACGAGCGCGACGCGGATCGCCAGACTGACGCCACGACCGTACCGAGCCGGGAGCCAGCATGAGCGCCACACCCGCGACCCCGCGTCGCCTGACCGTCGTCGACATCGCCAAGCTGTACGCGGACAGGATCCGCATCCCGATGCTCACGGCGTATGACTTCCCGACCGCCAGGCTCCTCGACGAAGCCGGCATCCCGCTGCTGCTCGTCGGCGATTCCGTCGGCCAGGTCATGCTCGGCTACGAGACCACCGTGCGGGTGACGATGGCCGAGATGGTCCACCACACCAAGGCGGTCGTGCGCGGCAGCCAGCGGGCCCTCGTCGTGGCCGACATGCCGTTCCTCTCCTACTCGTCGCCGGAGGAGGCCCTGGCGAACGCCGGAGCCTTCCTGCGCGATGCCGGCGCCCAGGCCGTCAAGGTGGAGGGCGGCGTCCGAACCGCCCGCATCATCGAGGCACTCGTTCGAGCGGGGATCCCGGTCATGGGCCATATCGGGCTCACTCCGCAGGCGATCAACGCGATCGGCAGGGTCCGCGTCCAGGGCAAGAGTCGCGAGCAGGCGCGCATCCTCATCGCCGACGCCCACGCGGTCGAGCAGGCCGGGGCGTTCGGCATGGTGCTCGAGCTCGTCCCCGAACAGCTGGCCGCGGCCATCACGGGTCGGCTCCACATCCCGACCATCGGGATCGGGGCCGGTGCCGGCTGCAGCGGCCAGGTCCAGGTCGTCACCGACCTGATTGGCCTCGGCGACTTCGTGCCGCGTCACGCCAGGCCCTATGCCAACGTCCGCGAAGCGATCCTCGCGGCGGCGACGGCCTATGCCGCCGACGTGGCTGCCGGGACGTTCCCCGGCCCGGACGAAACGGTCCGGATGGACGATGCCGTCCTCGACGATGTCCTCGGCCTCGGCGCCTC
>JBDTNS010000121.1:0-6502 GCA_039933675.1 Chloroflexota bacterium | reverse complement strand
GCGAGCTGGTCACGGAGCAGATCGCCAAGATCGGCGAGAACATCCGGGTCCGGCGGTTCACCCGCTACGCGCTCGGGGAGGAGCTATGACCGATTCTCCAACGTCCTCGACCGAGGAGGCGCAGCCGCTCCGCTACCGTCGGATTCTCCTCAAGCTGTCCGGTGAGGCGTTGCTCGGCGATCGCCAGTACGGCGTCGATCCGTCGGTCTGCGTCTTCATCGCGCGCCAGGTCGCGGAAATCCACGGGCTCGGGGTCCAGGTCGGCATCGTGGTCGGCGGCGGCAACATCTTCCGGGGGCTCGCGGCGTCGGCGCGCGGGATGGACCGGGCGACGGGCGACTACATCGGGATGCTCGCGACGGTCATGAACGGCCTCGCGCTTCAGGATGCGCTCGAGCGGGTCGGGGTCCCGACGCGAGTCATGAGCGCGATCGCCATGAACGAGGTTGCCGAACCGTATATCCGGCGTCGGGCGATCCGGCATCTCGAGAAGGGTCGCGTCGCCCTGTTCGTCGCCGGCACCGGCAATCCATACTTCACCACCGACACCGCGGCCGCGCTGCGGGCCGTCGAGATAAACGCTGAGGTCCTGCTCAAGGCGACCAAGGTCGACGGCGTCTACGACAAAGACCCGATGGCGCACCCCGATGCGCGACGGTACGCTCACCTCGAATACGCGGACCTCCTTCGGGATCAGCTCAAGGTGCTCGATGCGACCGCGGTCAGCCTGTGCATGGAGAACGATCTGCCGATCGTCGTGTTCGATCTGAACCGACCCGACAACATCACGCGGGTGGCCGCCGGCGAGCCGGTCGGGACCCTCATCTCGGGCGCCTCGGGCGCCGCCGGAGGTGCCCCAGCATGAGTACCGAGATCATCGCCGACGCGGACCACAGGATGGGTCGCGCTGTCGAGGCCATGGAGCGCGACTTCCAGGGGATCCGCACGGGTCGCGCGTCGACCTCGCTGGTCGAGCGGATCCATGTCGACTACTACGGCACCTCCACGCCACTCAACCAGCTCGCCGGGATCAGCGTCCCCGAGGCCCATCAGATCGTCATCCAGCCGTGGGACCGGGGCGTCCTGGGGGCGATCGAGAAGGCAATCACCAAGAGCGATATCGGGATCATGCCCAACGTCGACGGCACCGTGGTCCGGCTCAACATCCCGCCACTCACCGAGGATCGTCGCAAGGACCTCGTTCGGGTCGTCCACAGGCGGATGGAGGAGGCCAAGGTCGAGATCCGCAACCTTCGCCGCGACGCCGCCGACACCCTGAAGAAGGAAGAACGCGACGGCACCGTCGGCACCGACGAAGGTCATCGCCAACTCGAGATCCTGCAGCGCACCACCGATCGCCACACCGCCGACGTCGACCGCCTCGGATCTGCGAAGGAACAGGAGGTCCTCGAGGTCTAGTGGCCCCCGCACACCTGGCCCGGCCGACCGACGCGCCCCCAGCGGCGCATGAGTCGCCGCCCGACGCCGGCGCGGATGCGGCTGCTGCCATCGCGCCGAGCCCTGTCCCCGAGGCACCGCTGCTCCCGCCGGACGAGCTGCCCCGCCACGTCGCGATCATCATGGACGGCAACCGGCGCTGGGCCCGGCAACGGGAGCTCCCCGAGCTGGACGGCCATGCGGCCGGGGTCGAGGCGATCCGCGCGCTCCTTCGTCACGCCGTGCGGCGTGGCGTTCCGGTCCTGACGCTGTACGCCTTCAGCCGCGAGAACTGGGCGCGCTCGGACGAGGAGGTCACAGGGCTGTTCGCCCTGCTCGAGGCGGCGATCCGCAGCGAGACCGAGGAGCTCCAGGCGCAGGGCGTTCGGGTTCGGTTGCTCGGACGCCTCGACGAATTGCCGGAGGCAACGCGCACATCGATCGCTGAGGCGCTCGAGGCGACCGCCGGCGGCGAACGGCTCCTGCTCAACATCGCCTTCAACTACGCCGGGCGGACCGAGCTCGTTGACGCGTTCCGCCAGCTCGCCTCGAGCGGGGTCTCCCCGGTCGAGATCGACGAAAGCGCGATCAGTGCGATGCTCTACACAGCCGGCCTCCCGGATCCGGACCTCGTCATCCGGACCGCCGGCGAGCAGCGTCTCTCCAACTTCCTGATCTGGCAGTCGGCCTACGCCGAGTTCTACTCCTGTGAAGCGCTCTGGCCCGACTTCGGACCCGACGCGTTCGATGCGGCGCTGCTCGAGTTCGCGCGCCGCCACCGGCGCTTCGGTCGCTGACGGGTCGGGCGACGGGATGCGTGACCGAGCGACCAGCGCCGCCGTGCTCGTGCCGGTGCTCCTCGTCATCCTTGCCGTCGGCGGCGCATTGCTGGTCGCCGCGATCGCGGTCATCACGGCGCTCGCCGCGGTCGAGGCGTTCCGGCTCCTGAAGGCGGCCGGCTACGCGCCGTTCGCTGCGTTGGGGACCGCCCTCGCCCTCGTCCTCGTCCTCGATGCCAGCGTGCCCACGGTTCTCGACGGCAGCGGGCTTCTGCTCGCGGCGGTCGGGATCATCCTCGTCTCGGTCGCGTCGTTCACACGTCCTGAACCGACGGACGGTCTCCAGGCCTGGATGGCGACGGTCTTCGGGGCGCTGTACGTCTCGCTCCTCTCATTCGTCATCCGTCTGGGCCATATCGCGCCCGCGTTGCCCGGAACGACCGGCGCCGATACCCTCGCGGCACCGCTCGCCGCGCTCGGGGCCGAACGTGGCTGGATCCTGCTCCTCGTCCTCGCGGTCTGGTCGTACGACACCGGTGCGTACGCCGTCGGCCGGACCGTGGGGCGGACCAAGTTCCTCACCCATATCTCGCCGTCCAAGACGGTCGAGGGCCTCGTCGGCGGGCTGGTTGCCACGACCGCGGTCGTCGCGCTCGTGCTCTGGGGCCTTGGTCAGGATCCGCGCCACGCGCTCATCCTCGGACCGCTCGCCGGCCTCGCCGCCCAGGCCGGGGACCTCGCGGAGTCGGTGCTCAAGCGGGCGGCCGGCGCCAAGGATTCCGGGACGCTCATCCGGGGGCATGGCGGGATCCTCGACCGGGTCGATTCCTTTCTCTTCGCGGCACCGATCGTGACGCTGTATGCGCTCGCCTTCATTCGCTGATCCGGGCGGCACCCCGGCGGCCGGACGCCGCCGCGTGGCGCTCCTCGGGTCGACCGGCTCGATCGGCCGGCAGACGATCGACGTCCTGACGGCGCATCCCGACGACTTCGCGGTCGTTGCCCTTGCGGCCGGCACCAACGCAGGCCTCCTCGAAGCCCAGGCGCGACGGCTGCGCCCGGCGGCGGTCGCGCTCGGGGACGCGATGGCGCTGGCCGGTCTCGACATCCCGCCCGAGACGGAGCGCGTGGGCGGCGCCGACGCGCTCGAAGCGTTGGCGACTCGTGATGACGTCGACATCGTGGTCGTCGCGACCGGTGGCATGGTCAGCCTCCGGCCGGTGATCGCGGCGCTCCGCGCGGGCAAGATCGTGGCGACGGCCAACAAGGAGACGCTCGTCGCGGGCGGTCACCTCGTCATGCCCCTGGTGCGGTCCCTCGCGTCGTCGATCGGCGCGGCACACCCGGACGACCCGGCCGCCAGCCCGCTCGCCTGGCTCCGCCCGATCGACTCGGAGCACTCGGCGATCTGGCAGTGCCTCGTCGGTGAGCGGATGGACCGCGTGGCCGCGCTGATCCTGACCGCGTCGGGCGGCCCGTTCCTCGACGCGACCCCGGCGACGATGGCGGACGTGACCCCCGAACAGGCGCTCCGCCATCCGACCTGGACGATGGGCGCCAAGATAACGATCGATTCGGCGACCCTCGCCAACAAGGGCCTGGAGGTCATCGAGGCGCACTGGCTGTACGATGTCGACTACGACGCCATCGAGGTCGTCATCCACCCGCAGAGCGTCGTCCACTCGGCCGTTCGCTTCGTGGACGGATCACTCAAGGCCCAGCTGGGCACCCCCGACATGAGACTTCCCATCCAGTACGCACTGACCTACCCGGACCGGCGACCGTCGCCGGCCTCCGCGCCCGACCTGATCGGAACCGCCCGCCTCGACTTCCGTGCGCCCGACGAGACGCGCTTTCCGGCGCTCAGGATAGCCCGCGAGGCCGGCCGGATCGGTCCCCTGGCCTCGGCCGCGCTGATTGCTGCGGACGAGCTGGCGGTCGCCCGGTTCCTTGATGGAACGCTCGACTTCCCGGGCATTCCGCGGCTGCTCGAGGCCGCCGTCGATCGCTTCGGCCATGGCGCCGACCCCGACGTGGACGGGCTCATCGAGCTCGATCGAAGGGTTCGCGAGGCGTTCGCGACGACCCGCTTCGGGGGTGCCTCGTGACCGGGTTCTTCCAATCGATCATCACGATCGTCCTGTTCATCGTCATTCTCGGCACGCTCGTCATCATCCACGAGCTCGGCCATTTCGTGACAGCGCGGCTGGCCGGCGTTCGCGTCCTCGAGTTCGGGATCGGCTTCCCGCCACGCGCCAAGGTCCTCCGCTCGGGTGGAGAGACGCTCTACACGCTCAATTGGCTTCCCATCGGTGGCTTCGTCAAGCTCGAGGGCGAGGACGGAGAGGGTGCCGACGACCCACGCTCGTTCTCGCGACAGAGGCTCCCCAAACGGCTCGTGATCCTCGTCGCCGGCGTCGCAATGAACGTCGTCCTGGCGTTCGTCATCTTCACCGGGATCGCCTGGCTCGCCTCCCCGAACGTCGGCGTCCGCTTCTTCGAGGTCCAGCCGAACTCTCCCGCCGCGACCGCCGGCCTCCAGCCCGGCGACGCCATCGTGGCCGTCGACGGGATGCGCTACCAGTTCATCACCGGGCCAAACGCCCTGACCGACCTCCGCGAGCGTGCCGGCCAGACGATCGTCCTGACGATCGTCGATACAACCGGCGCTCAACGCGACGTCCCGGTCACCCTTCGCTCCGCCGCGGAGATCGACGCCCAGAAGGGCGCGCTCGGGATCTCCGGGGCGACCAAGCCGTTCGAGGGCTACTTCTACGGCAGCTACACCCAGAACGACCTGCCGACCGCCGTCTCGGTCGGCGTCGACCAGACGACCCGCTGGACCGGTCTCATCGTCGGCGGGCTGGCGAGCCTCGTCGGGTCGGTTGCCAGCGACCCGACAGCCCCACCGCCCGTCGCGGGTCCGGTCGGAATCGCGACACAGATCGGCGACATCTTCTGGAACAGCGGCCCGATCATGACCCTCTATGTGGCCGGGATCCTGTCGGCCAACCTCGCCCTGGTCAACGTCCTGCCGTTCCCGCCGCTCGACGGCGGCCGGATGCTGATGCTCACGCTCAAGCGGATCTTCGGAGCGCGGATCAGCCTGCGTGCCGAGCAGCTGACCTACGTCGTCGGCTTCGTCTTCCTGTTCGCGTTCATCATCTGGGTCACCGGCTTCGACATCATCCGGAGCCTCGGCGGCGGGTCGTAGCGACACGATGAGCTCCCCCGACGCGCTCCGACCGGTGCGCCACGCGACCGTCAGCGTCGATGTGGGTGGCGTGCTCGTCGGTTCGGCGCACCCGGTCGTCGTTCAGTCGATGACGAATACGGACACTGCCGATGCCGATGCGACAGCAATCCAGGTCGCACGCCTGGCCCACGCCGGCTCGCAGCTCGTGCGGGTCACGGTCAACACCGACGAGGCGGCGGCCGCCGTCCCGGAGATGGTCCGCAAGGTGC
Organism: Chloroflexota bacterium; assembly: GCA_039933675.1. Classification (GTDB taxonomy): domain Bacteria; phylum Chloroflexota; class Limnocylindria; order Limnocylindrales; family CSP1-4; genus SPCO01. Next base: position 821 of record JBDTNS010000121.1, on the reverse strand, counting down.
GGGGTCTCGGGGTCGACGTGCCGATCGTCGGCGACTTCCACTACAACGGGCACAAGCTCCTGGCGGACTACCCGGAGACTGCGGCACTGCTCGCCAAGTACCGGATCAACCCTGGCAACGTCGGCGCCAAGCGGCACGACGAGCATTTCGCGACGATCATCAAGATCGCGAATGACAACGGGAAACCGGTGCGTATCGGGGTCAATTGGGGCTCGCTCGACCAGGCGATCCTGACCGAGCTGATGGATGAGAATGCCCTGCTTGCGGCGCCGCGCGACGCCCGCGACGTGATGATCGAGGCGATGCTCCAGTCGGCGACGCGCTCGGCCGAGCTGGCCGAGGCGACCGGGATGCCGCATGACCGGATCATCCTGTCGGCCAAGGTGTCCGGGGTCCGCGACCTCGTCGACGTCTATCGGTCGCTCGCTGCCCGCAGCGACTATCCGCTCCACCTCGGGCTCACCGAGGCCGGGATGGGGGACAAGGGGGTCATCGCGTCCACGGCCGGCCTCGCGATCCTGCTCAACGAGGGGATCGGCGACACGATCCGCGTCTCGCTGACGCCCGAGCCGGGCGCGCCGCGGGAACGCGAGGTCGAGATCGCGCAGCAGGTTCTCCAGTCGATGGGGTTGCGCTCGTTCCTGCCGCAGGTGTCGGCCTGTCCCGGCTGCGGCCGCACGACCTCGACGTTCTTCCAGGAGATGGCGCAGCAGATCCAGGGCTATCTCAAGGAACGGATGCCGGTCTGGCGTGAGACGCACCCCGGGGCCGAGGAAATGCACGTTGCGGTGATGGGCTGTGTCGTCAACGGCCCGGGCGAA
>JBDTNS010000120.1:0-6513 GCA_039933675.1 Chloroflexota bacterium | reverse complement strand
CCGGCTGGAACGAGCCCGAGTTCCGCGCCTTCGGCTACCCCTTCGACCACCGGATAGACCGTTTCGCCGAGGCATTCACGATCATCCGGACGCTCCTGCGCGAAGGCGCGATCGACTTCGACGGCCGCTGGTACCAGGCCCGCGACTGCGAGCTCCTGCCACGCGGGCCGCGGCCGGCCGGCCCGCCGCTGATGATCGGCTCGATCGGGCCGCGGATGCTCCGCCTGACGATGGCCCACGCCGACACGTGGAACGCCTGGTACGACGACGTCGAAAACCGGCCCGCCGGCGTGCCGCGGGTCCGCGCGCTCGTCGACGAGGCATGCCGCGAGCTCGGTCGCGATCCCGCTGCAGTCGCCCGGAGCGTGGCCGTCCTCGTCCAGCTCCCCGATGGACACGGACGCCTCCGGGTCAACCCCGACCGGGGTGCCATCACACCGGTGAGCGGCGACCCAGGCGAGCTCGCGGAAACCCTGCGCGCCTTCGCGCGAGAGGGGATCGACGAGGTCCAGCTCGTCCTCGACCCGATCACACTCGACTCGATCCGAGCCCTCGCGCCGATGCTCGTCGAGCTCGACCGCGGCGCGTGAAACAACGGGCTGAACCCCGGGAGGGCCGTGCTAGCATGCCGTCGGCCATGCGAACACCAGCGCCTCGCTCATGAGCCCGCCGGCCCGAACCCCGCGAACGAGGGCGATCTCGACGCGCGGGCCTGATGACGTCACGCCGCTCGACAAGCGGATCATCGAGCACCTGCAGGCCGACGGCCGGCGGCCGTACACCCAGATCGCCGCCGATCTCGGCGTCTCCGAGGCGGCCGTCCGGGCGCGCACCAACCGGCTCATCGAGCGGGGGATCCTCCAGGTCGTCGGGGTCACCGATCCGCTCAAGCTCGGTTTCCACCAGATGGCGATGATCGGGATCCGCTGCGAGAGCTCCAAGCTCATCGAGGTTGCCGAGCGGCTCGCCGAGATGCCCGAGGTCGATTACGTCGTGATCACGGCCGGGAGCTACGACCTCCTGATCGAGACCGTGTGCGAGGACAACGACGCCCTGCTCGTCTTCCTGGCCGAACGGCTGCGGGCGATCGACGGCGTGCGCGACACCGAGACCTTCGTCTACCTGCGCCTCATCAAGCAGACGTACCAGTACGGCACCCGTTGACCCGATCGCGCGCGGAATCTGGCACGTGGAAGTCGTTGCTGCGCCGCACCAAAGTGCTCCTCATGCAACTGGAGTGCTCGCGCGAGGCGACTAAGATGACCGCGACGGGGGGGCCTTTTTCCCTGTCTCCGCATGTCAACGAGGCCGTTCCTTGCAGGTCGCCCCGCTCCTGATCCTCATCGTCGCCATCGTGACCGTGAACCTCGCGGTGATGGCGATCATCCTCGTCCCGCCGCTGCTCGGCCGGGCGAGTCCGATCGCGCGTGAGCTCGCGCCCTCGGTCGATGCCGATCGCCGGGCCGCCGAAGCGGCGATCGTCGGGGGGCTCGACGGATCGGTGACCGACGACGGCGTCCCGACCCAGACGTACGACCGGGTCGTCCGGATCGTGTCGTGGGTCTTCCTGCTGACGACGACCGCGATCGTCGCGGTGACCGGCCTCTGGACCGCGACGCAGCCGGCGATTCTGGTCCTGCTCGCCTTCTCGGGCCTGTTCGTTGTCGTCATCCACGACCTCCTCCCGTCGCAGACGCTGGGCAGCGCAAAGTTCGTGGTCGAAGGCTCGGTCGCCCTCACGGTGGCGACCCTGCTCGTGGCACTGACGGGTGGCGTGGCGAGCCCGTTCTTCTTCGCCTTCCCGCTCATCGTCGGGGGCGCGGCGCTCGTCGTCACGCCGCCGGTCACGGTCGTATTGGCGGCAGCCGGGAGCGTCGGCTACATCCTCGCGGTCGTCACCGGATCGATCGTCGGGCAGCTCGGAACGTCGGCCGCGGCGGTGGTCGGTGTGAACCTCACTGCCCTGATCCTGCTGTCATATGTCGCCATGGTCATCGCCCGCGCCCAGCGCCGGACACGCAATGCGGCGATTCGACTGTCGACCGTCGACTCGCTGACCGGCCTCTTCAACCGGACGTTCTTCTTCGCCGCCATCGATCGCGAGATCGCGCGGAGCGCCCGGTCGGGTCGTGGGTTCTGCCTGCTGATGATGGACCTCGACGATCTCAAGTCGATCAACGACAAGCTCGGCCACTTCTACGGCGACCGGGTCCTGCGGGGGGTCGGCAAGGTCATCACCGACGGCGTCCGGCAGATCGATACCGCCGCGCGTTACGGCGGGGACGAATTCGTCGTGCTCCTGCCCGAGACCGATCCGACCGGCGCCTTCGTCCTGGCCGAGAAGGTCCGCCTCGGCGTCAACGCCATGCCGATCGAGATGCCGGGCGGGGCGCCTCGGCCCTCGCTCTCGATCGGGGTCGTCGCCTACCCGGACGACGGACGGACGGCGGACGAGCTGATCATCACCGCCGACGGTGCGATGTACACCTCGAAGCGGGCCGGCAAGGACCGGGTGACCGGGGTCCCGATGCCCGGATCGGGGCGTGCCTCGACTCCGGTGTAGCATCGCTCCGTGAGCGACGACCTTCCTCGATCGACCCCGACCGCTCGCGGCTTCTCGACACGCGCCATCCGGGCGGCGTCGCGCGTGCCGCGCGTCGATCAGACCCCGACGAGCGTGCCGATCTACCAGACCGCGACGTTCGCCTCGGCCGACACTGATGAGCTCGGGCAGGTCCTCGGCGGCGGTCGCGCCGGCTTCGCCTACAGCCGGATCTCGAACCCGACGACGAGCGCGCTCGGGAATGCATACGCAGAACTCGCCGGTGGCGCGGCGGGGGTGGCACTCGCGTCCGGGATGGGCGCGATCTATGCGTCGATCGCCTCGTTCGCCCGGGCCGGCGACCGGATCGTCGCGCCGATCGCGATCTACGGCTCGACGCGGAGCCAGCTCCTGCGCACGTTCGGTGGCTATGGCGTCCGGATCGACTTCGTCGACACGACCGATCTCGCCGCGGTCGACGCGGCGCTCGCCGAGGCGCCGACGCGTGTCCTCTACGCCGAGACCATCGCGAACCCGACGACGTTTCTTGCCGACCACGCCGCGCTCGCGGAGCTCGCCCATCGCCACGGGGCGATGTACGTCGTCGACAACACGTTCGCCTCGCCCTACGTCTGCCGGCCGCTCGAGCTCGGGGCGGATCTCGTCGCCGAATCCGCGACGAAGTACCTCGGCGGCCACAGCGATGTCATCGCCGGCGTCGTCGCCGGGGCGGCGGACCGGATCGCCGCGGTCGAGCGCGTCCAGATCGATACCGGCGCGACCCTCGGCCCGCTCGAGGCGTTCCTCGTCCTGCGCGGGATCCTGACCCTGGGCCTTCGCGCCGAGCGGCATGCGACGACGGCTGCGGCCCTGGCTTCCTGGCTGGTGCGCCAGGACGGCGTCCGCTCCGTCCTCTACCCGGGGCTCCCCGGTCATCCCCAGCACGCGGTCGCGCTCCGCCAGTTCCGGCAGGGCGTCGCCGGCGGGATGCTCGCCTTCGAGGTCGAGGGCGGCGGCGCGGCCGGCGGCGCGATCATCGACGCGCTGGCCCTCCCCGAGCTGACCGCCTCGCTCGGGAGCGTCCACACGATGGTCGTCCACCCGCCTTCCACATCACACCGCCAGTCGACCGAGGCCGAGCTGCTCGATGCCGGCATCACGCCCGGCCTGCTCCGCGTCTCGGTCGGGCTCGAGGATCTCGAGGACCTCGAAGCCGACTTCGCCGCAGCGCTCGCCTCCGTGGCGCTGCGCGCCGATCGGTCGGTTCCGGCGCTCGGCGCCGTCTAGGGGTTTCGAGCCATCGCGAGCCCGGCGGTCGTTTCGGCAGCCACCCCACGACCGGCTGGCCGCAATCTTCCCGCCCGTCTCGGGTACGGGCTGTGGCACCTGTTCACGTCGGTCGATTTCGCCGTGTTCCAGATCATCTTCCTGGCGCTCCTCGCCGTCGTCGGGATGACGATCAAGCAGCTCCCCGACTTCGCATTCCGCTCGGCGACCGACTACGCGACCGCCATCGACCAGCTTCACGGGCGCTACGACCCGGTCCTCGGCAGCACGGTCTTCGACGTCATGGAGCGGCTCTCGCTCTTCGCCGTCTTCCGCTCCCCGTGGTTCAGCGGTGGCCTGGTCGTGCTCATGGTCTCGATCGTCATCTGCACGCTCGACCGGACCCCGAAGCTGTGGCGCGGCGTCAGCGACATCCGGGTTGCCCAGCCGGAGCCGTACTTCGATCAGCGCCTCCCCGATCGGGCCGCGATGGATGGCGTTCCGGCCGAGGGCGTGCGCGCGGTCCTGCGCCGCAACGGGTTCCACGTCCGCGAGGCAGCAGCGAGCGACGGGACGCGGTTCCTGTACGGCGATCGCCACCAGTACACCAAGATGGCGACGCTCTTCACGCATGCCGGCTTGATCGTCTTCCTCCTGGCGGCCGCCGCAACGGCGCGGCTCGGCGATGAGCAGGGGCTTGTCGTCGCGGAGGGGGAATCGCTGACGGTCCAGCCGATCGGGACGCCGGATCTGCTGCTCGTCCGGAACATCGCCTTCGATGCCCCCGGCTTCGATACCGGCCACCCGACCGATTTCACGACGGACCTAGCCGTCTACCAGAACGGCCAGGAGATCGCGCGCAAGACGATCCGGGTCAACGATCCGCTCTCGGTCGGCGGGTACACGTTCCACCAGAACGGCTTCGGGCCGGCGCCGCACATCGTGCTGCGCACGGCCGCGGGTGCGGTCCTGTGGGACGCTCCGGTGCCGATGACCGACCAGGTCGCCGGGCTGCCGTACGCCACGATCGGAATCCCCGGGCGCGACATGGGGCTCGAGCTCCTGCTCGACAAGAAGGCGGACGGGACTGGGGTAGTCATCGCGATCCCGTACCGGATCACCGGGACGGCATTGGACGGCAAGCCGATCCAGGACCTCCGTCCACCGGTCGAACTCCAACGGGGCGACACCAAGGTTTCGCAGGAGCTCGACCTGTCGATCGGCCTGACCGACTTTGGGCAGTTCACGCTGCTCATCGCCAAGCGCGACCCCGGCCAGGGGCTCGTCTGGCTCGCCTTCGGGCTCCTCATCGCCGGGATCACGATCACCTTCTACCGGCCCCGCCGGCGGGTCTGGACCCGGCTCGCACAGGACGGCCGGCTCGGCATCGTCTGGCGGTCGGACCGCTATGTCGATGTCGAGCGGGAATTCGGGCGCCTGCTCGACCAGCTGGTCGCGGCGCGCCGTCCGAGTGGGGAATCGGCACCATGATCGAGCCGGTTCGACACTGAATCGCAACCCGCTGCACTGGTAGGCTGAAGCCCGCCCCGGCGCGCCCGTCGAGTCATGCGAAATCGCACAGGCGACCGGGCGCCAGGCATGCGAGGAGACTCATGACCGCCAGACAGGCTGCGATCTCGGAGATTGCCACCCACCGGGTGGCGAAGACGCAGGGCTATCTCGAGGACGCCGGCGTCGACATCTACGGCGAGTACGTCTTCGACGAGCGGGCCCAGCGCGATTACCTCGCCAAGCCGATCTTCCAGAAGCTCCGCCGCACGATCGACGGGCACGAGCCGTTCGACCCACTCATCGTGGACGCGGTCGCCCATGGAGTGAAGGAATGGGCGCTGGCCCACGGCGCGACCCACTACACGCACTGGTTCGTGCCGATGACCGGCTCCACCGCCGAGAAGCACGATTCATTCCTGACGCCGACCGGCGACGGCCAGACGGTCGCCGAATTCTCCGGAATGAACCTCCTCCAGGGCGAGCCGGACGCGAGCTCCTTCCCGTCGGGCGGCCTGCGGGCCACCTTCGAGGCACGCGGCTATACCGGCTGGGACGTCACGAGCCCGATCTTCCTGCAGGTCGAACCGAACGGCGTCACGCTGACGATTCCGACCGCCTACGTCTCGTACACGGGTGAGGCGCTCGACTTCAAGATCCCGCTCCTCCGATCGCAGGAGGCGCTCGGCGCCCAGGCGCTGCGGGTCCTGCGCTGGTTCGACAACACGACCTCCAGCCGGGTCTTCACCAATATCGGACCGGAGCAGGAGTACTTCCTCGTCGACGGTCGGCTCGCCTCGCAGCGGCCAGACCTGCTGCTGACCGGCCGCACCCTGTTCGGTGCCCCGTCGCCCAAGGGCCAGGAGCTCGAGGACCAGTACTTCGGCCCGATCCGCGAGCGGATCCTGGCGTTCATGATGGATCTCGATCGCGAGCTGTGGCGGCTCGGCATCCCGGCCAAGACGCGGCACAACGAAGTCGCGCCGGCCCAGTTCGAGATGGCGCCCGTCTACGAACCGACCTCGGTCGGCTCCGACCACAACATGCTGGTCATGAGCCTCATGCGCCGGCTCGCCAGCCAGCACGGCCTGATGTTCCTGGTCCACGAGAAGCCATTCGCCGGGATCAACGGCTCGGGCAAGCACAACAACTGGTCGATGGCCACGGACGACGGGGAGAACCTGCTCGATCCGGGC
>JBDTNS010000119.1:0-6518 GCA_039933675.1 Chloroflexota bacterium | reverse complement strand
CCGCTCTGGTACCCGGTACGGCTGCTTGGCACGGTGGCCGGGCTCATGCTGGTCTACGGCGTGACCGTCCTGATCATCGACCGGTATCGTGCCTCGAACCGTTCCGTGAAGCGGTCCACGACCGCGGACTGGATGCTCCTCGGGCTGCTGTGGGTGACCGGAGTGACCGGATTCATCCTTGAGCTCGCCCTGTACCTGCCCAGCGCGCCCGCCTGGGGTTACTGGATGTTCCTCGTCCACGTCGCGGTGGCCATGGAGCTCGTGCTCCTCGCGCCGTTCATGAAGCTGGCGCACGCTGTCTACCGACCCGTTGCGCTGTTCTACGTCGCCCTCGCTCGCGAACCCCAAGGAGATCCGTCATGACGCAGCCGTTGCCCCACGTGGCACACGAGCACCACGATCGCATCTTTCACCAAGTCGACCGGATGCCGGAGGTGGCGGACCTGCTCCTGACCGCGAAGGCCGAGAACGTCCGCGCCAACCTCAACGACCTGGGCAGGTTCCTCGATGGAACGCTGCTCCCACACATCGATGCCACGGAGCGGACGTTCTACCCGGAGCTCGAGCGCATGTTCCAGAACCGCCATTCCATGGCGCCAATGCGCCGCGAGCACGCGGAGATCCGCCGCCTCGTCGCAGCGTTCGTGAAGCTGGGCGAGGAGATGGACGCCGGCCAGGTCACTATCGGCAAGACGCTCGCCATCCGGCGGGTCATGTTCCAGCTGTACGCGCTCCTCAAGATCCACCTCGCCGAGGAGGACGCGTACCTGCGTATCGTCGACCACGGCGTGACGACGGAGGTGGCTGACATGCTGGCCGCGGCGATGGAGCATCCCGTGATGGCGACTGCCTGACGCTCCTGGGCTCCGCGATATCGCGACCGCTTCTGGCATCCATGCTCAGCAGGGAGCACGCGGCGACGGGGCTCGAGGCGGGGTTTGACGGCCCGATGCGACCCGATCGCGTCGGCTCCCCTCCCCGACCTCGTCCCGACTCGGCCGTGGCCGTGGCGTCCGATCACGACGCGGCCGGCGCCCGATCCACCGCACCCAGCCGCGGTCACGCTTGGCGTGCTTGTCGTCCGCCTTGTGAGCCTGTCGGTGCTGCCCTGACCGATCGGCTCTCGCACGATCAGCCGGCCGGATCAGCCAGCCGGCTCCGGATCCAGCCGGCGCGTCCGCCGATCCGACGCTCGCCCGACCTCGGTCTCGAGAAGCACCGATGTATCCATCGCTGCTCGGACCTCGTCCTCATGAGTAGGAACGGGCACGAGCCCGTCGACAGAAGGAGAACCTGGAGATGACGTTCACAACGAATGAATCCCCACTGGATCGGGCCATCAGGATCGTGCTCGGGGTCGCGCTTGCGGCCGCGGCGATCGGCGGGGTCGTCGCAGCTCCCTGGCTCTACGCTGTGTTGGCCATCGCAGCGATCCTTCTCGGCACAGGTGTCGTGGGCTTCTGCCCGCTGTACGCCATCCTGCACATCAGCACGACGTCGACGGCGCGCTGAGCTGACAGCCGAGAGGATGTTGCGCGGTGACAACGGGCAATCCCGAGGGATCGGCGGTCCCAAACCTGGACGGGGACGAATTCGCGGCCACGCTCGCCGGCGAACTCCCCCGACTCGTCCGCCTCGCGACCCGACTCGTCCGCGACCCTGACCAGGCCGAGGATTGTGCCCAGGAGACGATCGTGGGCGCCTGGCGACGACGGGACCAGCTGCGGGATCACGCCGCCCTGTCCGGCTGGCTGCGGCGCAGCCTGGTCAACCGGATCATCGACCACGCCCGCGCCCACCACGACGAGCTTGACATCGATGCCGTCGAGACGGACTGGCGCGACGGCCGCTACTCGGTCGCGCCGGACAAGGTCCTGGAACGGGCGGAGCTGCACGACCAACTCGAGGATGCTCTGGCCAGGCTCCCGGTCGTCTACCGAGTCGCGGTCGTCCTCCACGATGTCATCGGCTGGACCGCGGCCGAGATCGCCGCGGCGACATCCGCGGGCCTCCCGGCAACCAAGCAGCGGCTGCGAAGGGGACGGATGATGCTCGTGAGTGCACTTGCCGAGAACGACGAACGGCGGGTGGCCAGCCTGGCCCAGCCACTTCGGTGCTGGCGTGCACGACGGCACGTCTCCGCCTACCTCGACGGCGAGCTCGATGGGCCGACGCGGACGGCGGTGGAAGCCCATCTCGGGACATGCCCGACATGTCCACCGCTGTACGCCAGCCTCGTCGGTGTGAGAGCGACGCTCGGGGGACTTCGCGATCCGGACACCGTGGTCGAGGCCGCGATATCTGCCCGGATCCAGGAGCACCTCGTCGAGCACCACACACGACGTGACGCGCGATGAGCGACGGCGACAACGGATTCAGCATGATCGAGGGCGACCGACCGACGCTCACCGCTGGCGCCCTTCGGCGGTGGTCGCCCGCGCTGGCTCGTCGCGCCCCGGACCTCCTGTCCGCCTACATGGTCCCGGGTCGAGTCGGGCCGCCACTACGAGAGGCCACCATGCTCGGCGTCACCTCCATCAACCGCTGCCGTGCTTGTGCGCGGGTCCACCAGCGCTGGGGTCGAGCCGTCGGTCTGGAGATCGACGATCCCCGTGGTCTCGAGTCCGGCGAGGCCGCCGCCTACGCCTACGGCCAGGCCCTCGCACTCGACGGACCCAGGACCGCCAGCCCGCCGGTCAGCCTGAGCCCGCGGCACCGCCGCGAGCTGGAGGCGGCCGGTGTCCTGATGCAGCTCGCGAACCTTGCCGGCAATCGGTTCCTGCCCGGGCAGGGTCCGATCGAGTCGCTCCAGATTCGTGGGGCGTGGACGGCGCGTCTCTACGACGTCGCAATGCGGGCAGTCGATCGGACCGGCCTCCGCCGGGCGCGGAGCAGGGTCGCCGGCGGAGCCGCCGGGGACGTGCTCGAGATCGGCATCGGCACGGGCCTCAATCTGGCGTCCTACCCCGTGGACGCCTCGCTCCACGCGATCGACCCGAGCCAGCCGGCCCTCGACGTCGCGGCACGTAGGGCGGACCGCCTGGGACGCCCCGTCGTCCTGACTGCAGGGGATGCGGCCGACCTGCCTTTCCCGGATGCGTCATTTGATGTCGTCGTAGGGACGTTCGTGTTGTGCTCGGTGGGCGATGTCGCGCTGACGCTGCGCGAAAGCCGGCGTGTCCTTCGACCTGGCGGCAGGATGCGGTTCCTCGAACACGGGCGGTCGCGCCGTCGCGCCATCGCCCGGATTCAGACATGCCTGGCGACGGCCTGGTCGCGGGCGTCGGGCGGATGTCGCCTGGACCACGATGTTCGTTCGGCGATGGAGGCGGCCGGCCTTCGCATCGTCGAGGACCGATCTCGCGGCGGCGGAGTGCTGGTTGAGATCGTGGCCGCAGTCGCGTGAGCGATTCGGGGCTAGCCTGGCGGCCGTCAGCGAGCGCCCGGTAAGCCGGACGCGGTTTGTGACGTTCGGCCCTTTGACATCTCAGCGATTGGTGAGATGTTCTGTCCATGACCGTTGACGACCTTCCCATCCTCCCGACACCGCGTCGCAACCTGACCGCGCCTGACGTTGGGGCTGCCGTCGTCTACGCGGCTCTCCTGGCCGATCCGATCCGGGCCGGGATCCTCCGGCTCCTGGCGGACGGCCCGCATTGCGTCTGCGAGATGGCGGCCGCGCTCGAGGCCCGCGAGAACAATGTCAGCAACCACCTCGCCAGGATGCGCGAGGCGGGGCTCGTCCGGGCCAGCCGGCACACCGTCAATGCCCGGTTCCAGTACTACGAGCGCGACCACGAGGCCGTCGCCGCGGCGCGCTCGGCGCTGCTCGAGGTTCTTCGATGACGACCGTCGTCGCGCATCGAATCCACCCGCCGACCTGGCTCGCGGTCACCGTCGGGGCCGCACTCTGGCTTATCGCTTGGGTCCTCAACCTGCCGGCCTCCGAGTGGGTCGCCTACGGGCTACTGCATTTCGAGCGTGGCTCGCAGGTCGGTGACGCCGTCGCCTTCTTTCTCTTCGACGTGCCCAAGGTCCTATTGCTGCTCACCGGGATCGTGACGCTCGTCTCCTTCCTCCGCTCCTTCGTCTCGCCAGGGCGCGTGCGGCGGGCCCTCGCCGGCCGAGGCGTCCTACCCGGGACCATGGCCGCCGCCGGTTTCGGCATCATCACGCCGTTCTGCTCGTGCAGCGCGGTCCCGCTGTTCATCGGCTTTGTCGAGGCCGGGGTGCCACTCGGCGTCACATTCGCGTTCCTCGTCGCCTCGCCGATGGTCAACGAGGTCGCGATCGTCCTGCTCTGGGGCCTGTTCGGACCCGGTGTCGCTCTGCTGTACATGGCCGCCGGCCTGACAGTCGCCGTGCTCGCCGGCCTCCTGATCGGTCGTCTCGGTCTCGAGAGGTACGTCGAGGACTACGTCTGGAAGATCCGCGCAGGGGCGGGCGTCATCGACGTCCGGCCGACGCTCGAGGAGCGGGTCCGGGATGCCTGGCGCTCCACGCTCGACATCGTCCGACGGGTCTTGCCTTTCGTCGTCGCCGGCATCGCCGTCGGCGCCCTCATCCACGGCTTCGTCCCGACCGATCTCGTCGTCGCGGTCGGTGGCCGCGCCAACCCCCTCGCGGTCCCGGCACTCGTCGTCCTGGGCGTGCCGCTCTACAGCAACGCCGCCGGGACCATCCCGATCGTCGAGGCCCTGCTCGGCAAGGGCCTGCCACTGGGCTCGGCTCTCGCTTTCATGATGGCCGTCACCGCCCTGTCGGTCCCGGAGCTGGTCATCCTGCGGCGCGTCATGAAGCCCCGACTCATCGCCGTCTTCGTCGGCACCGTCGCCACGGGCATCCTTCTCGTCGGCTACGGCTTCAATCTGCTCATCGTCTGAAAGGGAACGCCATGCATGTCATCGAAGTCCTCGGCCCCGGCTGCCACAAATGCGAGTACACCGAGAAGGTCGTTCGCGAAGTCGTCGACGCAGCGGGCATGACCGCCGACATTCGCCACATCACCGATTACGCCGAGATCGCCGCGCGCGGCGTCTTGTCCACGCCGGCCCTGGCCATCGACGGCGTGGTCGTCATCGCGGGCCGGGTTCCGACCCGGGTTCAGGTCGTCGACTGGCTCGGGATCGACTGATGCGCGCCACGGCGCGCTATCTCGGGGGCAAACGGTTCGAGACCGAAGTCGGCAACCAACGATTCACGACCGACCATAACGGCGCGGGTCCGACACCGCCTGACCTCTTCGTGACCTCGATCGCCGCCTGCGTCGGCATCTACGTGGCTGATTACTGCGCCAGGGTGGGCCTCGACGCCACGGACCTCACGGTCGAGCTCGAGTACGCCAAGGACTCGAAGCGAATGTCCGACTTCTCGGTCCGGGTCCGCCTGCCCCATGCTGAACTCGGAGCTCGGGCGGGGGCCGTCCAGCGGGTGGCCGAATCGTGCTTCGTTCACCAGACCATTCGGACCTTCGCCGACTGCCCGATCACGATCGTGGGAGCCGTCACCGCGGCTGCCTGACAGTAGGGCCGCCCAGAGCTGTCGGCTTCGGAGAGAAGATCCCTGCGGGATTCATGGATCGCGCGACGCCGCCAATCAGCGGGTTAGCTGCGCTTGACGAAAAAGATGCCGGGCACCAACGACGTGACTTGTGGCACCCCACCCAGCTGCCAAGCGGCACTCATCACAGTCTGCGCATATGTCGATAGTCGGTTCATGGACGAGATCACGATCCTCCAGGCCCAGGTCCTCAAGATGCTGGCAAGTCCGCGACGGCTCCAGATCCTGCACGCCCTCGCCTTCGGGCCTTTAGAGGTCGGGCGCCTGGCGGAGGCCATCGGCGCGGGCCAACCGAACGTCTCTCAGCACCTGGCCATGCTCCGCGGCGCGGGCATCGTCGAGGCCGAGCGCGATGGCCGAGAGGTCCGCTATCGCCTCGCCGACCCTGACGTGATGATCGCCTGCAACCTCATGCGGGCCGTCCTCCAGCGGCGCATGACCCGTCTTGGCGCGCTGGCCACGACGAGCGTTGCCACCTCCGGCCCGGTCTCGATCGGCCCAGCGGCACCGCTGTTGATGCCGGCCTCTCAGTCCCATAGCCCAGCTTCGAGGTAACAGCCATGGACGAACCTCTGAACCTGGTCCTCTTCTCGGGGACCGACGACAAGCTCCAGGCCGCGGCCGTCCTGACCGCCGGCGCAGCGGCCCTCGGCAAGTCGGTCAACGTCTTCCTCCAGTACTGGGCGCTCGACGCGTTCCGGGCCGACCGGATCGGCGCCGACCACGGTCTTGCTCCTGAGGCCGGCACAGAAGGTCGGGCGGCGGTCGACGGCCTCCGCGCGGCAGGGCAGGCCAGTTGGGCCGAGACCCTTCGCCAGGCCAAGGAGCTGGGCGGCGTCGACGTTCAGGCCTGCTCGCTGTCCATGGATCTGCTTCACCTGGAGCCTTCCGACCTCGACCCACTAGTCGACGGCGTCGAAGGCGTGACCTCGTTCTACCTCAATGCCGGCGTGGGCCAG
>JBDTNS010000118.1:0-6544 GCA_039933675.1 Chloroflexota bacterium | reverse complement strand
CACGATATCCCTCCCGGCCTTGATCGACTACACGTTCATCGGCTCGGGTGCGTTCACCGCCTCGATCGAGTCGACCGACGGCTCGGGCTCGGTCGGGCAGATCGCGGACATCGTCGGGTCGGACATAGCAAGCAGCTGGGTCTACGGCGACGGCGTCAACAGTCGCGTGTATCTCGACGTCGCGACGACCGGAAGCTTCACGATCACCGTGACGAGCCTGGCCGCGGCGGCCGTGCAGTCACTGCCGGCAGCCTACGATGGTCGATGGGGCGTCATGACGTCCCCCTTCCTCGCGTCGGGCGACGTGACCGTCCGCTACAGCCACGCGGGGAGCGGCGATTTCATCGTCGACGTCATCGACGCATCGACCGGTGAGCAGGGCGATAACGTGGTTGACGCCGTCGGTGCCGGCTCCGGTGAGACGGGCGTCGCGGGCCTCGACGGAAGCTACGCCTTCGTGGTGGTCACGGACGGTACCTGGAGCCTCGCCGTCACCCAGCCCTAGCTCGAGGGCCGGGGAGCTGCCCCGGTTCAGTTCCAGGCGACCGACGCGATGCTGACCGGCTCGGCGATCCCCTTGACCGAGGCGCGGCGAGCCTCTGCGGTCGCGACGTTCCCGGCCTCGGCAATCGACTCTGCCGTCGCGAGGATCTCGCCGCCCCCGGCGAGCGCGGCGACCCGCGCCGCGACGTGGACGCCCTTGCCGCTGAAATCCGCGCCGCGCCGGTTTGCCTCCGCCGTGTGGAGACCGATCCGGACGGAGAGCGAGAACCCGGCCGTGGCCCGTTGATCGAGCAGCGCGCGCTGGATCGCGACTGCGCATTCGACCGCCCGGCGCGCCGAATCAAAGACGACGAAGAAGCCGTCCCCGGTCGAGTTCACGATCTCCCCTCCACCGTCCGTGACGAGCCCTCGCAATCTGTCGTCGTGCCAGCGCAGGAGTCCTTCCCAGGCCAGGTCTCCGAGGGCCTCCGCGAGATTCGTCGAGCCGACGATGTCGGTGAACATGAAGGTCTTGCGAGCGGTCGCCGGGCCGCTGCGGCGTTCCTCGGCATCGCGCAGCTCGCGTTCCGCTGCCTCGACGTCGATCCGTGCGCCGAGCCGCCGGAATTCGCCGAGTGCCGCCTGCAGCTCGAGATCGGCGCCTTCGACATCGGCGAGGGCACGGAGCGCGTGCGACAGGATGAAGCGCGCCCGAGCCACCTCGTACGGCGCACCGACCTCGCGCCAGCCGTTGATCGCGCTCCGCAGCTCGTGGGTGGCTCCGGCCCCATCGCCTTCCGCCAGCAGGACTCGACCGAGCGCGACCCGCCGTCCGGCCTCGAACGCGGGCGACGGATACTCGGCGACGATCGCGCCCAGCTCATCAACGGCGGTCCGTGCCCCCCGCACGTCCCGGGCGGCGATCGCGATCTCGACCTGGGCAGGAAGGAGTCGCGCGCGCGCCCAGCGGTCCCAGGTCTCCTCGGCGACGGCCGCGTTGATGGCCGCGGCCGCCGCCCGGGTCTTTCCCTCCGCAAGCCGAATCAGCGCGAGTGCCGGCTGTGGCGACCGGCCTCGCTCGTGGGCCTCGCGGAGCGCTTCCTCCGCGCCCGCGAAATCGCCGCGAAGCCGGCGGATGTCGCCGATCGCGTAGAAGCCGTCGGCCTGGGGCGGCGTGGCGTTGAAGGCACCGAGCTCCGTGGTAGCACGCTGGAGCTCCTGCTCGGCGCGTTCCCAGGCGCCCCCGACGGCGGCAACCTCGGCACGGTGGACGCGACAGACACCGGGGAAGCCGGACAGCGACTGGCGCGTGCAGTACTTTTCGGTCGCCTCGATCCATTCGCTGGCCCGCCGATAGTCGGTCATATCGCGACAGGCGCCGATCATCCGGCAGGCGGTGACCCCGGTCGTGAACGGCGAGAGCTCGCCGCTGACCGCGGCGATCGAGGCCTCCTCCATCAGCGCGAACCCATCGAACGTCGACCCGCTCGCGATCTTCAGCGCTCCAAGATTCGTCAGCGCGTAGGCCGTCAGGTCGGCATCGGCCGCGCTTCCACCGATCGCCACCGCCCGTTCCGCGAGCGTGAGCGCCGTCTCGGTGTCGCCAGTCGCGGCCGCCACCTCGCTGCGGACCAGCGCGAGATACCCGTGCGCATAGGTCTCCCCCTCCGAGCCGATGATCCGTTCGGCACGAGCGGTCCACGCCGAGGCGATCGAATGCTTGCCACCAAAGCCGTACATCCGGGCGAGGTCGAGGGCGACATACGCGGCGCGAACGTCGTTCCCCTCGGCCTGGAAGGCCTTGAAGGCTCGCTCCTTGATCTCGATCTGGACGTCGGCGTGGGCCGCGAAAAAGGCCGCCAGCGCGAGCGACTCAAGATCAACGCCCGAGAGCGGCGCATCACGGTCCGCCTTCGAGAGCAGCTCGAACGCCTCCGGCCAGGCGTGCCGCGCGAACGCCTGGCGTCCGGCGTCAAGAGGTTCGATGGTGGCCGAAACGGGCGGCTCGACCTCGCTCATAGGGCCATTGTGCACCGGCCGCGGCACTACCAGACGTCGCCGGGCCGCCAGTCGCAGCTGATCGGCGCGGTCCGCTCAAATGGACGGCCAGCCTGGGTCGGCAGGACCATGATGTAGCCGTCGTCATCCGGTGTCGGGCAGGCCCCGCCGGCGGTCCGGACCGAGGATGGCCCGATCCATCTGCGCCAGCCCAGGCGCTCGTAGAAGCTGTGACGGCCCGTGCCCAGCGCTCCGAGCTCGAAGCCATCGCGGACGTACGCGGTGACGTCCGACATCAGCTGCGATCCGAAGCCCATCCCCTGCCGGCCAGGCGCCGTTGCGACCGCTTCGACATACCCGGTCCGGAACGGCCGGCCATTGACCTCCAGCCCGCGCAAAACGACCGAGGCGTGCGCGATCGTCTCGCCGTCCAGCTCGAGGATGAAGTGGAGACCGCCGAGCGCGTGCTCCCAGTCGTCGTCGGTGAAGCGCTCCTCTTCATCCGAGCCGAAAGCGACGTCCATCAGGGCGCGGATCGAGGCAACCTCGGATGGCGTCAGCTCCTGGCTCGAGCATCTCCGAATACGAGGTTGCGATATGTCGCCGTGCGGCCTGCCGTTCACGACGCTAGTTTACGGCGCTCAGGATCGCGGCGGCCCAGGCAACGCCGAGCGCAGATTGAGTGTCGGGCGTAGTCTGGCGGCCGGCCGTCCGACTGTTCGGACAACATTTCGATGCACAGCATCGTTGAAGTCGAACCGATCAATCAGAGGAAAATGACCATGCGACGCACCCATCTCCGTGCCGCCGGGCTCGCCGGCGTCGCGATCTTCCTGCTCGGAGCGTGCAGTTCGGGCGGCGGCGCCTCGACTTCGCCATCGAGCGCCGCCTCGGTTGCACCGCGCGCGCCAGCGTCCGCCTCGGCCGCGACGTCAGCCGCGCCGTCGGCCGCCGCATCGGCCGCCGCGATCGTCGTGCCGGCCGCCATCAAGACCGCCGGCAAGCTCGTCTGGTGCGTCGACATCAGCTACGCGCCGGAGGAGTTCTACAAGCCCGACGGTTCGACGCCGCAGGGCTCGGACATCGATATCGCGAATGAGGTTTCCAAGCGATTCAGCGTGACTGCCGAGATCGACAATACCGGCTTCGACGGGATCATCCCGGCGCTGACCGGCAAGAAGTGCGACCTCATCATCAGCGGGATGAATGACACGCCCGAGCGCGCCAAGCAGGTCGATTTCGTCGACTACCTCAAGGTCGGCCAGGGGATCCTCGTTCCGGCCGGCAACCCCAAGAACATCAAGACCCTCGACGACATGTCGGGCAAGACCGTCGCCGTCCAGCTCGGCACGACGAACAAGGACGCGCTCGACACGGCGAGCACGGCGCTGGTGGCGGCCGGTAAGCCGAAGATCGAAATTCAGACCTTCCAGAAGGATACCGACGCCTTCCAGCAGCTCAAGCTCGGGCGGGTCGACGCCTACTCGACCGACTCCCCGGTCGTGGCCTACTACAACAGCCTGCCGGAGAACGCCGGGAAGTTCGAGGTCGGCGGGACGCCGATCGCCCCCATCCCGATCGGGATCGCGGTCCGCAAGACCGATACCGAGCTCAAGGCGGCCGTCCAGGCGGCCATCGACGGGATGTACGCCGATGGGACGCTCACGCAGATCGTCACGACCTGGGGCATGACCAAGGCAGTCGAATTCCTGAAGTAACCCCGCGACACCTGATCGCCGAGGGGTCCATTGGTCCCCTCGGCACCCCCATTCGTAGAGCGAGCCGTCGATGAACCCTGGCGCGCTCCTGGCAGTCCAGGATCTGCAGTTCCAGTTCGATCTGCCGTTCTTCCTCAACTTCGTCTTCAATCCCTCGCCCGCCCTCATCGGCGGGCTGGCGATCACGATCTACGTGGCCGTGATCGCCCAGCTCATGGGGATCGCGCTCGGGATCCTGTCGGCGCTGGCGGGGATGTCGAGGCAACCGGTCCTGCGCTGGGTCAGCGGCATGTACGTCTGGTTCTTCCGCGGCACGCCGGTGCTCGTCCAGATATTCCTGGTCTATTTCGGGACGCCATACCTGCTCGGCGGGCTCGATCTCTTCCCGAACCACATCCAGATCGGACCCCTGGACCTGCACGGCGCGATCATGGCCGGCCTCGTCGCGCTCGGCATCAACGAGGGCGCGTACATGAGCGAGATCGTCCGGGCCGGGATCCTCTCCGTCGACACCGGCCAGGCGGAAGCCGCCAAGTCGCTCGGGATGACCTACCGGCTGACGATGAGTCGGATCGTCCTGCCGCAGGCGATGCGGGTGATCATCCCGCCGCTGGGAAACGAGTTCAACAATATGATCAAGACGACCTCGCTCCTCAGCATCATCGCCGTCGGCGACCTGTTTCTCTATGCCCAGACCGTCAACTCCGCGACCTTCCACGCATTCGAGGCCTACTTCGGCGTCGCCCTGTATTACCTCCTCCTGACCACGATCTGGAGTTGGATCCAGAGCCGGATCGAGCGGCGACTCGGCCAGAGCACCCGCGGCGACGACCGAGCCAGCCCGATCGCCCGCCTGATCGGCTTCCGCGGCCGGAAGCGCATGCCGGACGGACTCGGCGACGGGGGGTTGCTCGGATGAGCGCCGTCCCGGCCCCCGGCCATCTGCTCGATGCGATCGGCGGCGTCCCGCGGCCGGAGGGCGACATCGTCCTCGACGCTCGCGGTGTCGAGAAATGGTTTGGCAAGCTCCATGTGCTCAAGGGCGTGTCGATGACCGTCAAGCGCCAGGAGGTCGTGGTCCTGATCGGCGCATCGGGCTCCGGCAAGACGACATTCATCCGCTGCATCAACCATCTCGAGCGGATCCAGAAGGGCCGGATCTTCGTCAACGGCCACCTGATCGGTTACCGCGAGGTCAACGGCAAGCTCGTCGAGGACCGCGAACGGAGCGTCGCCCGTCAGCGCGAGGAGATCGGGATGGTCTTCCAGCGTTTCAACCTGTTCCCGCACATGACGGCGCTCGAAAATCTCATCGAGGCGCCGATTCGGGTCCGCGGCGTCCCGAAGGACGAGGCCGTGGCCATGGGCCACGCGCTGCTCGAGCGTGTCGGGCTGGCGGCAAAGGCCGACGTCTATCCTGGCAAGCTTTCAGGGGGCCAGCAGCAGCGAGTGGCGATCATGCGGGCGTTGGCGATGAAGCCCGCGCTTATGCTGTTCGACGAGCCGACGAGCGCGCTCGATCCGGAAATGATCGGCGAGGTGCTCGAAGTGATGAAGGAGCTCGCCCGCGAAGGCATGACGATGATCGTCGTGACCCACGAGATGGGCTTCGCCCGAGAGGTCGCCGACCGGGTCGTGATGATGGACGACGGTCGGATCATCGAAGAGGGCACGCCCGAGCACTTCTTCACCAGTCCGACGCACGAGCGGACGAAGAGCTTCCTCTCGAAGATCCTCTGACCCCTTGCATCTCCGTGAGATGATCCGCGAATGTTCGAGTACGGCAACGGTGTCGGGCAGGTAGCGGGACGGGCCGGTGGCGGGAACGCCGGCCAGTCCACGGACGTCGGGGCCGCGCTCGGCCAGCTGGTCAACGACTCAGCCCATACACTCTCTGCTATGCCGCCGGGCGCCCTCCTCGCAGGGTTCGTGATCGTCGTCGCCGGCCTGATGCTCCTCAAGCGGGCGTTCTGACCACCGCAGCACCCCTCGCGAGGAGACGAGCACGATGCTGCCATCGATCGACCTCGGGGAACAACTCGATATCTCGATTCGGCTGGTCGTGGCTTCGCTCCTGGGTGCCGCGATCGGCTTCGAGCGCGAGATCCATGCACACCCGGCCGGAATGCGGACCCACCTCCTGGTGTCATTGGGTTCGGCGGCATTCACTGTCCTGGGGATCTTCTCTTTCGTCGCAGGCACCGGGACCGACCCGTCCCGGATCGCGGCGCAGGTCGTTTCGGGGATCGGGTTCCTTGGCGCCGGCGCGATCCTCAAGTACGGCTCAACGGTCCGTGGCCTGACGACGGCCGCGAGCCTGTGGGCGACGGCCGCGGTCGGGATGG
>JBDTNS010000117.1:0-6558 GCA_039933675.1 Chloroflexota bacterium | reverse complement strand
GCGCTGCGGGCAGCGCTCGGCGGCGCTTTGCCCGAAGTCCCCTCGGACCCACTCGCGGTCGTCGAGCGGCTGGCGGCCGCGGCGGAGCCGGGCCTCGTCGGTTCGGCCGGCCCTCGCTATTTCGGGTTCGTCGTCGGCGGCAGCCTGCCGGCCGCGCTCGGTGCGGACTGGCTGGCGAGTACCTGGGACCAGAACGCAGGCCTCTACGTCCTGTCGCCCGCCGCGGCCGTCGCCGAGGAGGTGGCGGCCGCCTGGCTCGTCGAGCTCCTCGGGCTCCCAGCCGGCACGACCGTCGGGTTTGTGACCGGCGCGACGATGGCCAACTTCACGGCGCTGGCGGCGGCACGTCACGGGGTCCTGGCAGGTGCGGGCTGGGACGTCGAGCGGCACGGACTCCAGGGAGCGCCACCGGTCACCGTCGTGACCCATGCCGGGTCCCACGTCACGGTCTACGCCTCTCTCCAGATGCTCGGGCTCGGGCGCGAGGGTGAGGGGATCCGCCGGATTACCGCCGACGAGCAGGGCCGGATGCGACCCGATGCACTGCGCGCCGCGCTGGCCGGGATCGATGGTCCCACGATGGTCTGCCTGCAGGCCGGCAACGTGAACAGCGGAGCGTTCGATCCGTTCGACGAGCTCATCCCGATCGCGCACGAGCACGGGGCATGGGTCCACATCGACGGCGCGTTCGGGATCTGGGCCGCCGCGGTGCCATCGCTGGCGCACCTGATGCGCGGCCATGAAGCCGCGGACTCGTGGTCGACCGACGCACACAAGTGGCTCAACGTCCCGTACGACTCGGGGCTCGTCTTCGTGCGCGACGCGGCTGCCCACCACGGTGCGATGGCGCTCGGAGCCGAGTACTACATCGAGACCGAAGGTGCCGAACGCGACAACTTCAACTGGACACCCGAATCGTCGCGGCGCGCGCGCGGGTTCGCCGTCCTCGCTGCGCTCCGATCGCTCGGGCGGTCCGGGCTCATCGACCTCGTCGAGCGCGACTGCTCGAACGCCCGACAGATGGCCGATCGCCTCCTGGCCGGGACGGATGTCACGATCCTCAACGAGGTCGTGCTCAACCAGACGCTCGTCCGGTTCGAGGTTGCGGGCGAGGATCCTGACGGGACCGCCGGCGACGCCAGGACGCGCGCGGTCATCGCGGCGGTCCAGCGCGACGGCACGTGCTGGCTGAGCGGGACGACCTGGGCCGGTCGCGCGGCGATGCGCGTCTCGGTCTCGAGCTGGCAGACGACACCCGACGACATAGATCGCTCCGCGGCGGCCATCCTGGCCTGCGCCGCGGCCGGCGACGAAGCCGCCGCCGTCGGCGCGAAATAGGAAAGGCCCCGGTTAGCAAAGACCCCGGCCGACTGGGATCGGTCGAGGTCTTCGAGCGCGCTGGTTTTCCGCCACCGGCCGTCCACTCAGGCCGGTGCGCTCAGGTCAGGACGCCGGTCTGGTCGACATCCCCGTGTGCAGGTATGCCGTGAACCGGGCCGTGACGGCGAAGACCCCATGGACATGGACGCCATTCGTCAACGTGCTGATGGCCCTGCCGCCACCGATGTAGATCCCCACGTGCGTTCCGCCGCCCCAGATGACGAGGTCGCCAACACGCGGGTTCACCCGACTGGCCAAGCCTCGGGACTTGAAGTAGTAGTAGATCGAACGGGCCGATCGAAGGGTCCCTGACCGGATCGTCGCGCCATCCCCCGCACGCCGGAAGGCGTAGATGACGAGCCCGCTGCAATCGAAGGCGTAGGGGCCGGTGGCGCCGTAGCGCCACGGATCGCCCAACTGCCACTTGGCGATCTGGACGATCTGCTGGGCCTCCGTCGTGGTCGTCGTTGCGGCGGCCGGTGTCGACGGGGCGAGGGTGAAGAGAATCGTGGCCGCGAGTGCGACCGGAATGAACGCTCGGGCGCCCAGTTTCTTCGCGATCAATGGAGTTCCTTCCTGCCAGGACGTCGCGTTGGGGCGCGACGGGCGGTGTCGTCCCGTGGAGTCACACGGAGGGTGGCCCTGGGAGGGCCGGTGACGGAACGGTGCCGACTCGCTGGAACGTGGTCGGAGGGGGCTCGGGCGCCGTGTGAACGGGGCGTTGTTCGAGTTGTCCGGGGTCCCATGTTGACCTGGGGGTCAGTCGGCGAACGCAGTCTAGCGGACATTGCAGATTAATGTCAGCGAGACGGATTCCGCGGCATACCTGCATTCGGCTGCGGGCCGGGACGCCATGCGTCGCGGGTTCCGCCAGTGTGCTGTAATGGAGCCCCAGCATCGGCGTCGTCGCGCCCCGATCCGACACGAGGACGGCCCACGTCGCGAGCCCGCCAGCCCGAGGTGATCCATGGCCATCACGACCGCTTCCAGCCCCATGACGAGCGAGGAGATCGTGGCGCTCTCGCGCCAGCACACGTTCTTCTCATGGTCCATCCAGGGCGCGCTCGATCCGATCGCGATCGATCACGCCGAGGGCATCTACCTCTACACTCCCGAGGGCGAGCGGATCATCGACTTCAACAGCCAGCTGATGTCCGTCAACATCGGCCATGGTGACCGCCGGGTGATCGACGCGATCACGGCGCAGGCGACCAAGCTGCAATTCGTCCAGCCGGCATTCGCCACCGAAATCCGGGCACGACTCGGCGCCAAGCTTGCCGAGATCCTGCCGGGTGACATCGACAAGGTCTTCTTCACGCTCGGGGGCGCGGAGGCGATCGAGAATGCGATCAAGCTCGCGCGTCACGCGTCCGGGCGGCACAAGATCCTCGCCCGCTACCGTGCCTACCACGGGGCGACGATGGGGGCCATGACGCTGACCGGCGATCCGCGCCGTTGGGCGAACGAACCGGGGATCTCCGGGGTCGTGCGCTATCCCGACACGCACCGTTGGGGAGAAGCGGAACCGCGACCGGTCGCCGAGAGCCTGCAGGGCCTCGAGGACGTCATCCGCTACGAGGGCGCCAAGTCGATCGCGGCGGTCTTCCTCGAGACCATCGTCGGCACCAACGGGATCCTCATCCCGCCCGACGGCTACATCCAGGGCGTCCGCGAGATCTGCGACCGGAACGACATCCTGATGGTCGCCGACGAGGTGATGGCCGGGTTCGGGCGGACCGGACGCTGGTTCGCGGTCGACCACTGGGACGTCGTCCCCGACCTGATGACGATGGCCAAGGGACTGACCAGCTCCTATCTGCCGCTCGGCGCGGTCGCGATGCGCCACGGGATCGCCGAGAAGTTCGAGACCCAGATGTTCTATGGAGGGCTGACGTACAGCAGCCATCCCGTCAGCCTGGCTGCCTCGCTCGCGACGATCGCGGTCTACGAGGAGGACGGGTTGATCGAGAACGCGGCGCGCCTTGATTCGGTCATGCGCGAACATCACCAGCGGCTCGCGGCGAAGCATCCGAGCGTCGGCGCGACACGCAACCTTGGGCTGTTCGGGATCATCGATCTCGTGCGGAGCCGAGATCCGTGGACGCCACTGACCCCGTTCAACGGGACGTCGGACGAGATGAAGGCGATCGGCCGATTCTTTCGGGCCAACGGGCTCTACACAATGATCGCCAACAACTCGATCCACACGAACCCGCCGCTGATCATCACCGAGGCGCAGCTCGCCGAGGGCTTCGAGATCATCGATCGGGCGCTCGCGATCGCGGACGCCGCGGTCGCCTGAGTCCGCCATCCACCGGACGAGCGACCCCCGATGACGACCGCGACCCGGTCCGTCCGCGGCGCGTCGCCGCGGCCCGCGGCGATCGTCGAAGCGCCGGGCGGTCATTCGAAACGGCGACAGCTTGCCGGTCTCGTCATCGTGCTCGGCGCGCTGGTGGTGCTGTGGGAAGGCACGAAATGGATCGCCGGTGATCCCTGGCGGATCCACGCCACGATCGCCGGGATCGGGATCGATTACGAGCACTTCCCGCCGCTCAAGTGGCGGATCGCGGATGACCTCTCGCTGCCGCATGTGTGGGACATCGTCCGCGCATTCGTCGACCCGGCGCAGCGCGGCGGCGCGCCGCTCGGTGCGGTGCTGCTCGGCCAGGCGGCATTCACCTTTGCCGAGGCACTCGCAGGCTTCGTCATCGGCGGCCTGCTCGGTCTCGGCCTCGGCGTCTTTTTCGTCCACTCACGCCTCGCCGAACGGGCGCTCGTCCCGTACGTCGTCGCCTCGCAGACCGTGCCGATCCTCGCGATCGCCCCGATCGTGGTCGTCGCGATCAAGGCGGACTGGGTGTCCGTGATGGCCGTCTCGGCCTACCTGACGTTCTTCCCCGTGACGATCGCCTCGCTGCGGGGGCTCCGCGCGGTCGATCCCCGTGCGATCGAGCTCTTCCGCTCGTATGCCGCGACGCGCCGCCAGGTCCTCTGGCAGCTCCGACTGCCGACATCGGTGCCGTATCTCTTCACCGCTTTCCGGGTGGCGGCCGCGGCCTCGATCATCGGGGCGATCATCGGCGAGCAGACCGCCGGCGTCGCCGCGGGACTCGGCAGTGCGATCATCAACTACAACCAGTACTACATCTCCGCGCCCGAGCGGCTGTGGGCGACGATCGTGATGTCCACCTTCGTCGGTCTCTTCTTCGTGGGCGCCATCACGCTCGCGGAAACGATCCTGACGCGCGACCGCTATCGACCGGTGGAGGGACTGCTGTGACCATGGACGTGAGGCCCGGGCCGGTGGTCGTCGAGGCTGCCGGGATCGGCAAGATCTTCGGGAGCGGGCACGCTGCTGTCACCGCGCTCGAATCGATCGACCTGACGATCCGCCAGGGCGAATTCGTGTCGCTCATCGGGCCGTCCGGCTGCGGGAAGTCGACATTGCTGCGCCTGATCGGCGACCTGACCGCACCGACGAGCGGGACGATACGTGTCAACGGCAAGCCGGCCGAACGCGCGAGGCTCGATCGCGATTACGGGATGGTCTTTCAGGCACCCGTCCTGATGGACTGGCGGACGGTCGCCAGGAACATCGAACTACCGCTCGAGATCATGGGCTTCCCGGCCGACGAGCGGCGCCGGCGGGCGGGCGATCTCCTCCGCCTCGTCGAGCTGGAGGCGTTCGCGGAGCGACACCCCTGGGAGCTGTCGGGCGGGATGCAGCAGCGCGTGGCCATCGCCCGGGCCCTCTCGTTCGACCCGAAGATCCTGCTCATGGACGAGCCGTTCGGCGCCCTCGACGAGATGACCCGCGAACGGATGAACGCCGAGCTGATGAACATCTGGCAGCGGACCGGGACGACGATCGTGTTCGTCACCCACAGCATCCCCGAGGCGGTCTTCCTGTCGAGCCGCGTCGTCGTGATGTCCGCGCGGCCCGGACGCATCGCACAGGTGGTCAACATCGACCTGCCCGCCGAGCGGTCGATCGAGACGCGCGAATCGGAGCGCTACTTCGAGCTGATCACCCGCGTCCGCGAGGCCCTCCGCCGGCATGAACCTGGCGAGGAGGGGAGCGAGCCCGGCGGTCCGGCCGGCACGGCCCGGGTGCGTGCCGAGGGCCTCGCGTGAGCGGAGTCCGGCCGCTGGCCGGCCGAGCCTCCCTGTGACCGCCCCGAGCCAGCCTGTGACCGGCCCATGACGGCCTCGGCGATTCGCGAGTGGCTCCCCGCCGCGGTCGTCTTCGTCGTCGTGCTCGTCGCCTGGGAGGTGTCGCTGCTCGCGTTCGGGATCAAGTCGTTCCTCATCCCGAGACCGAGCGTCATCGCCGAGAGCCTCGTGGCGGATTGGTCGACACTGTCACGCGGTGTCCTGTTCACCGGGACGGAGGCGGTCGGCGGGCTGGTCGTCGGCGTAGGGCTCGGGACGATCGCCGGGCTCGCGACGGCTCGCTGGGCCACCGCGCGCGAGATGCTCCTCCCGGTGGCGGTCGGTGCAAGCACGATCCCGATCATCGCGTTCGCCCCGATCACCCTCAACTGGTTCGGCCCGGAGAGCATCCTGCCGCGCCTGACGATCGTGGCGCTCATGGTCTTCTTCCCGGTAATGATCAACACGGTCCGCGGGCTCACGAACGTGGAACCGGCCGCGCTCGAGCTCCTCACCTCGTACGCCGCCAGCCAGTCGCAGACGCTGGCCAAGCTCCGTGCCCCGAACGCCCTGCCGTACTGGTTCACGGCGTTGCGCATCGCCACCACGCTGAGCGTCATCGGTGCCGTCGTCGGCGAGTTCTTCGGCGGCCCGCTCTACTCGCTCGGGATCTACATCACCCTCGAGACCGGCCACAGCCGCTATCCCACCGCGTGGGCCGCGATCGTGCTCGCCTGCGCGATGGGGATCGCGCTCTATCTCGCCGCGGTGGCGCTCGAGCGACTCGTGATGCCCTGGCGATCGGCCCGCGAAATCGTCCGATAACATCCTTGGCCGTGACCTACTCTGCGTCGGAGGCGAGTCAGATCGGGTGCAGGGGCTCCCGACGAACCGGAGGAGGAGGGATCGCGAATGAGATTCTCACGCAGGGTATCGGCCATTGGCGCGGCGGCACTGCTGCTGACGGTCGCGGCCTGTAGCGGCGGCACCGGAACGGCCAGCAACTCGACGGCCAGCAACTCG
>JBDTNS010000116.1:0-6626 GCA_039933675.1 Chloroflexota bacterium | reverse complement strand
GATAGGCCGAGACGAGGTCGACCGGACTCCGCCCGATGGCATCGGCCGCGCGGTGATAGGCGACGGTCTTGAAGACGAGCTCGCCCTTGAGCTCGAGCATGTCGCCGATCTCGTGAAAGATCCGGGCGAGGTCGCCGTTGGTCAGGCCGGCCTGGTCGGTGGTCACCGGCCGATGGTAGCCGTTGAGCCAGCCGGGCCGGGCTCAGGCGGCGACGACCCGGTCGCGCCCCGCTTTCTTGGCACGGTACAGGGCCTGGTCGGCAACGACGATCAGGTCCGCGATGGGCTGATCCACCCCATCGGAGACCGCCACGCCCACCGAGACGCTGACCTTGTCGACACCGAAGCGTGCGACGTCGAGATGCGCGACCGCCGAGCGAACGCGTTCGCCGACCTCGAATGCGACCTCGGGACCCGGGTTGCGCAGCAGGACCACGAACTCTTCGCCGCCGTAGCGAGCCGGCACGTCGTCCTCGCGGACGGCCGACACGATCGCGCCCCCGACCGCCCGGAGGACTTCGTCGCCGACCGCGTGACCGTACGTGTCGTTGATCACCTTGAACCGGTCGATGTCGACCATGAGGACACCGACCGCGTCGCCGGACCGACGCCGGCGAGCCAGCAGCCCGCAGAACTCGTCGAAGTAGCGCCGGTTGGGCAGGCCGGTGAGGGCATCGGTCGACGCGCGCGCTTCCGCGTCACGATGCGAGTAGGCACGTGCCAGCGCGGCCGACGCCTCGTCGGCGGCGCCACCCAGCAACCGACGGGTCGTGGCCGACCACGTGTCCCCGGTCCGGTGCGACAGCACGATCGCTCCGACCATGCCGTCGTCCGAGGTGAGCGGAGCGGCCAGCGTGCGACGCAGCCCGTAGACCCGCCGGACGCGCGCCGCGATGCGGTCGGCAACGAGCTGGCCCTGCCGCCCGTCGGTCACGGGTACTCCCGTGCGTCCAGTCCCGGGGCGTCGGATCGGAGCGCCCCCGAGCCAGCCGGGCAGGTCCGCGCGTGCCCGCCCGCCGCGGCCGATGACGCCGTCGAGCCGGGCGCGGGCATCCGACCCAGAGGCGACCGGCTGATCCAGCTGGGCCATCACCGGGATCCGGGCGGGTTCGAGCTCAGGCCCCGGGCCGGTGTCGAAGACCGGGTCCTCGAGATCGGCGATCGGCAGCTGGGTGCTCGAGTCGGCGACTCCCGGCCTCGCGCTGACGAGGGTGGCGTCGAGGACCCGTGTATCCGGGCGGCGCCGGACGACGACGATGTGGTCGGCGTCCGTCGCACGGGCGAGCTCGTCCACGATGGCGCCGAGGATGGCGTCGGGCGAGATGGAGCGCGACAGGCCGGACAGGATGCGGGCGAACGACTCCGTTTCGGCGCGACGCGCGGATTCGAGCGCCGAGACGGCCTCCCGATGCAGGACGGAAACGAGACCGGCCACGAGGAAGAGGCCGATGATCGCCCAGTCGATCGGGTGCGCCTGGGACGTCGCGACACGGATCGCGACCAGTGCGCCGAGAGCGATGAAGGAGCCGGCGAAGACCCACCAGGACCGTCGAATTCGGCGGTCGGTCGCCTCCGGCGGTGTGGCCGGGAGGGTGGGGGGATCCGTCACTTCGAGATATCAGGATGGCGGCCCGAGATCCCCGCGTCCACTGGTACTTTCGTACCCTCGCTCAGGCGGCGTCGGCCTCGGCCCCGGCGGCATCATGTCCACCGTCGCGCTTCACCCGGTAGAGCGCCCGATCGGCGGCGGAAACCAGGTCCGTGGCGGTCCTGCCATCCCGTGGGTACGTCGCAACCCCGATCGACGCGCCGATCGGGACCGGCCCGCGCTGCTCGCCGACGAAGGCATGCTCGCGGAACGCCTCGAGGATCCGCTCGGCGGCCCGGCGCGCCTCGACCTCGTCCGTCTCGGGCAGCACGATGGCGAACTCGTCGCCGCCGTAGCGGGCCGGGATGTCCGACCCTCGGAGCGTGGAGCGGATGAGCTCGGCCGTCCAGGTCAGCACCCGATCGCCGAACAGGTGGCCGAACGTGTCGTTGACCAGCTTGAAGTCGTCGAGATCGAGCATCAGCACGCTCAAGGGCCGGCGTGCCCGCTGGGTCCGGACGACCTCCTCGCCCATGCGCTCGTGCAGGAATCGGTGGTTGTAGAAGCCGGTCAGCGGGTCGCGGTCGGCCAGCTTCCGGGCGTCCTCGTAGAGCCGCGCATTCTCGAGCGCCATCGCGGCCTCGTTGGCCATCGTCCGGACCAGGTCGAGGAGCTCGTCGCTCGAGGCGATCGCCGACTTCGAGAAGAGCTCGACGAGGCCGATCGCCTGGCCCTTGGCCACGAGCGGCAGCATCGCCAGCGCCCGGTTCCCGGCGGCACGCAGCAGGGCGACCTCGGCGGGGTCCGCGCTGGCATCGTCCGCGTCGATCAGGATCGTCTCCTGTCGCTCCAGGACCCGCCGAGTGGCCGGGTAGGCGGACAACTCGAAGTAGGGCTCCATCTCACTGATCAACAGCGGCGGGAAGTAGCCGAGCGACTCGAGCCGCTCGCCCGATCGGTCCCAGTAGCTGATGGCGCATTCGTCCACGCGCATCGCCCGCGCCATGTGGCCCGCGATCAGCTCCGCCACCTGGCGGGGATCCAGGCTTGTCGAAAGATCGGTGCTCATGTCCAGGAGGCGTCGCATCTCGCCGGCGAGATCCTGGGTCCTCGTCAGCAACCGCGCCGATTCGACGGCCGTGGCCGCCTGGTCGGCGAGGATCGTGAGCAGGCGCAGGTCGTCGGGACCGAACCCGTTGAGGCCGAGCTTCGAGAGCGTGATCACGCCGATCGTCATGCCGTCGTAGCGCAGCGGCACCACCAGCATCGACTCGTCCACATCGTCCGTCCCGGGGATCGTCAGGCCGCGCGGATCCCCCTCGGCGTCGTTGACCATGATCGGCTCGCCGTGCTGGGCGACCCAACCGGTGAAGCCTTCGCCGACGCGGGTGTTCAGGAGGGCCATGTCGACGTTCTCGTACGCGCCGACGGAGCCCTCGAACGCGATCGGGACCACGCGATCCGGTGGTTCGATCAAGTAGACCCGGGCGTTGTGGTAGTCGATGATCCGGCGCGTCTCCTCGACGACGGTCCGCCCGACCTCTTCGACGCTGCCGGCGCGGCTCATCCTGGCCGAGGCGGCCTGGAGCATCTCGAGCTGGGCGGCCCGCTTCTCGGTCTGCTCGAAGAGGTCCGCGTTCGACAGGGCGATCGCGGCGTGCGTGGCGAGCATGCTGATGAAGGCCACGTCCGCGTTCGTCCAGAGCCTGGGCTCGTCGGTGGACGCCGAGAGTGCGCCGATCACTCGGCCATGGTGGGTCAGCGGTGCGATCAACAGACCGACGATGTCGTAGAGGCCACCGTGGAGCTCGAACCCGCGATCCTTGACCGCGCGAACATCCGGCCAGGAAAGGACGCGCCCGGAACGGACCACCTCCCCCGGCCAGCCCTCGTTGCTGCGGAAGGCAGGTAGACGCCCGGCGACTTCGTCGGAGACACCGGCCCAGGCTGCCAGTTCGAGGTACTCGCCGCGCAGGATGCGGATGGTCGTGGTGTCCACGCGAAGGTTCCGCTTCGTCTCGTCGACGATCATCCGGAAGAGCTCTTCGCGATCGTGAGATGCCGCGAGCCGCCCAGCGATCCCAAGGACCGCGTCGAGGCGGCCGGCTGGCTCGGCCTCAGGGCTCTGCTCGCCACGCCCCATCGGGTCGGCAATTGCCGGTCGAGCCGCGGCGGGATGTCCCGGGGCGGCCTCGTCCCCGACCGAATCCTCCACGGGTTCCTGCAGCGCGCGCACGA
The DNA here is from genome assembly GCA_039933675.1 of Chloroflexota bacterium. Taxonomy (GTDB): domain Bacteria; phylum Chloroflexota; class Limnocylindria; order Limnocylindrales; family CSP1-4; genus SPCO01. The sequence goes on along the minus strand of JBDTNS010000116.1, from coordinate 2,800 downwards.
AGGCATGGTGGCACCGCGCAGCCTCGTCGAGTGATCGCCATAGGTCCGGGGTGGCGATGGGAAGAACGTCCCACGGTGAGCGCTTCGTCGCCGTGGCTGGCGGTCAACACTCGCGGTCCGAAACACGACTCGCCGCCGCATTCGACGCGAACCCGTGCTCTTGAGTCAACAATGCGTCCCGGGGAGGGTGGTCGTGCAGCGCAACGACGCCTTCGACCGCCCGGTGTTGACCGGCAGGCACGGCGTCCGCGGTTCGTGCGTGGCGAACGCGGCCGATGGGCACCGGACGGACCGCAGGAGTAGACGGCGTTGACCTCGGAATGGGCCACGGACTACACTCCGCCGCGTCGCGATTCCCCGCGGAACGCGACGGCCCAGCTTCGCATCGCGAGGTCAGCACTCCCCGTGGACGACGGTCCCAGTCGCTGCGGCGCCGGGTGCGCCGCGATCACCAGGTCCTCCGTCCGCCCCGCCTCCTGACGGCTGATCGCGACCCCGGACTCGGGGCGCGCCACCGCGGCGGGGCGGTCCCGCTCGTGAGGTGGCATCCATGCTGTATCTGAGCCAGGCCATCGGTCGACCGGTGCTCGACGCGGCCGGCGAGCCACTGGGCAAGGTTGACGACCTGATCGTCGCGGTCGGCGATCGCTATCCCGCCGTCACCGGCCTCGTCGTCGCCACGGATCGGCGCCGGATCTTCCTTCCCTGGTCCCACGTCGCCCGATTCGACGCATCCGGCGCCCGCCTGTCGACGCCCACGATCGATATCACCAGGTTCCAGCAGCGCGACGACGAGTTCCTGCTTCGCGAGGACCTCCTGGACAAGCAGATCGTCGACATCGATGGACGCAAGGTGGTCCGGGTCAATGACCTGCGGCTGGACGACGTGGACGGCAAGCTGCACCTCGTGGCCGTCGATGTCGGGGCGGCCGGGCTGCTCCGGCGGCTCGGGATCGAGGGCGCCTACCGGGTCCTGGCCCGCAACCTGAACCTGCCGACGCCCGAGCGGTACATCGACTGGGAGGACGTGGATCCCGTCGAGACGAGCGTCGCGTCGATCAAGCTGCGGGTCCCGCATGCCGGCCTGACCGAACTGCATCCCGCGGACCTGGCGACGATCATCGACCAGCTCGCGCCGCGCGACCGCGCCGGGGTCCTGGCCGCCCTCGACGACGAGGCGGCCGCCGACGCGATCGAGGAGATGGAGCCCGACACCCAGGTTGAAGTGCTCGAGGGCCTCGCCCCGGAGCGGGCCGCCGACATCCTCGAGGAGATGTCGCCCGACGACGCCGCCGACCTCGTCGCCGACCTCTCGGACGAGACCCGCGAGGAGCTGCTCGCCCTGATGGAACGGGACGAAGCAGAAGAGCTGGGCGGCCTGCTCGCCTACCCGGAGGACACCGCCGGCGGCACGATGACGACCGAGTTCGTCGCCGTCGAGGCGCATCTGACGGCAGCCCAGACGATTGAGCGGCTGCGCGAGCTCGAGCCCGACGCCGAGACCATCTACTACGTGTACGTGGTCGACGTGGTCGGACGACTGGTCGGCGTCCTGTCCCTTCGCGACCTGATCGTCGCGCAGCCGGACACCCCGATCGGCGAGGTCATGATCGCCGACCCGGTGTCGGTGGAGGCCTTGGCCGATCGTGACGAGGTCGCGGGGATGGTCGCCCGCTACAACCTGCTGGCGATCCCCGTGGTCGATGCCGATCGGCGGATGGTCGGGATCGTGACGGTTGACGACGCCATGGATACCATCCTGCCGGCCAGCTGGCGACGTCGGGTCCGGCCCGCCGGGACGCGGAGCTAGCCGGACCAGTGAGGCTGGGGCTCGCACGCCTGCGCGATCGGCTCTTCGCGGGCGAGTATCTGCGACTGCGCGGACGATTCCGCGGGCGGCGCGGCCTCGTCGCGTTTCTCGCCGTCATGGGCCCGGGCCTGATCGCCGGGATCGCCGGCAACGACGCCGGCGGCATCACGACCTACAGCGTGATGGGCGCCCAGAGCGGGTTGTCGCTGCTCTGGCTCTTCCCGATCACCATCGTGGTCCTCGCGATCGTGCAGGAGATGGCCGCGCGCCTCGGCGTCGTCACGGGACAGGGCCTGTCCGACCTGATCCGCGACCGGTTCGGGGTCCGCCCGACCGCGTTCGCGATGGCCATCCTGCTGCTGGCCAACGTCGCCAACACCGTCGCCGAGTTCTCGGGGGCCGCCGCCGCGCTCGAGATCTTCGGGGTCTCGCGCTACCTCGTCGTTCCGGTGGTCGCGGTGGCGATCCGGGCCCTCGTCATCAAGGCCAGCTACCGGACGGTCGAGCGGGTCTTTCTATCGGTCATCGTCGTCTTTCTCGCCTACATCGTGTCCGCGATCCTGGCCAACCCGGACTGGGGTGCCGTTGGAAAGGCGCTCGTCACGCCTTCGTTCAACCTGGCACCCGCCCAGCTCCTCCTGCTCGTCGCGGTCGTGGGCACGACCATCACGCCGTACATGCAGTTCTATCTCACGAGCGCCGTCGCCGAAAAAGGCATCGGTATCGACGAGCTGCGACTCGAGCAGGCCGACGCGATCGGCGGCTCGATCTGGACGAACGTCATCGCCATCTTCATCGTCGTCGCGGCGGCGACCACGATCGGGACCGCCGGAGGGACGATCACATCGGCCGCGGACGCGGCGCAGGCGCTGGTACCGGTCGCCGGCCGCCTGGCCTCTGCCCTCTTCGCCGTGGGCCTGTTCGGCGCGAGCGTCCTGGCGGCCACGATCATGCCGATCTCCACGGCCTTCGTGATCTGCGAGGCGTTCG
>JBDTNS010000115.1:0-6668 GCA_039933675.1 Chloroflexota bacterium | reverse complement strand
GTCGTGATCGCGTCGGTCGCGATCCGCCGGAAGAGCTCGAACGACATCACCGGCATCTCGAGATGGCCGACCCGGGCGACCGTTGGGGTCCCCTCCTCGATCTGGATCGCGACCACGAGATCGGGGACGCCCGGCTGGCGCGCGATATACCCGACGAACGTGTAGTTGAAGAGGTTGACCTTCCAGGCACCCCTGCCGTTGTTCGCCTTCGGATCCCAGATCTGCGCCGTGCCCGTCTTGCCGCCGACGTCGTAGCCGGGGACGAGCGTGCGATCGCGGTAGAACGGGACCTCGGTGATGACGTGCTGCATCATGTGGATGAGCGTCTGCGATACCGCCGCACCGACCACCCCTTCGGCGCGCGGGCTGACAACGACATCGTGGCTACCGACCGCCTTCACGACATGCGGCTGGACGAGCGTCCCACCATTCATCAGGGCTCCGTAAGCCGACGCGAGCTGGATCGGCGTCACCGCCACGCCCTGGCCGAACGCGCCGTTGGCGAGGTCGATCTCGCGCCACGCACGGACGCCCGGGTCGCGCACGAGCCCAGCGACCTCGCCCGCGACGTCGATGCCGGTCGGGGCGCCGTAGCCGAGCCGGAGCCACATGTCGTGGAGGATCGACGACGACTCCCGCGTCGTCGGGCCGAGATTCAAGGCGACCTTCGCGGCGACGACGTTGCGCGAGTAGGCGACGCCGTTCTCGAACGTCATCCAGCCCATTCCCTTGCGGTCGGCGTCGCTGATCTTGGTCCGGCCGTTGTCGAGGCGGAGCGTCCCGGTGTCCTTGATCCGGGTCATCGTGGTGGCCGTGCCATTCGAGAGCGCGGCGGCCGCGGTCATCATCTTGAAGACGGAGCCGGGCTCGTAGACGCTCGAGATGACCGGATCGATGAACCGGGACGGATCCGCAGCGGCGATCCCCTGGTAGTCGTTGCCGTTGTACGACGGGTAGGTCGCCATGGCATAGACCTCGCCGGTCGACGGGTCCATGACCACGGCCGATGCCCGCTTCGCCTTGTCCGCGACCCATGCCGCGAGGAGCTCCTGCTCCACCCGCAGCTGCAGCCCGGCGTCGATGGTCAGGGTCAGATCCGCTCCGGGTTCCCCCGGCTCGGTCACGGCGGCCGTGTCGAGGATCGGCTGACCGCCCGCGTCGCGGTCGGCGATGACGACCCGCGGCTGGCCGGCGAGCGTCCCCTGATATTGCTGCTCGATCCCGTACTGGCCGCCACCGTCGCGGTTGACAAAACCCAGCAGATGCGCGGCCAGGGTCGAACCCGGCCCGCCACCGACCTGGGGATAGACCCGCACCGGTTCGGGCTCCAGGGCGAGCCCGAACGCGAGCTTCGCGTCGATCGCGCCGCGGATCTGGTCCGCGATGGCGCGCTCGAGTCCGTGCTGGATGACGACGTACTTCGCCGCGCCGGTCAGCTTGTCGCGGAGCGCGATCCGGGCCGTCTCGTCGAGCCCGAGGATCCGGCCGAGCTCGGTCACGGTCGAGTCGCGACGATCGACGGTCAGCTGGGCGGGTGCCGCCACGAGGCGCTCGCGCTGGACCGTGGTGGCCAGGACCATGGTCCCGGAGCGATCGAAGATGTCGCCGCGCTTGCTCGGGGTATCAAGCGTGACGGTCGTCTGGGCGCGCGCTTCGGAAGCGAGGCGCTCGCGGTCGACGACCTGCCAGTAAGCAAGCCGCGCCGTCAGAGCCAGCGAGCCGACGACGAATGCGACGAGCAGCACGAGGAGGCGGCGGCGCGAATCGGTGCGGCCCAGCATCGGTTCGTCGATCGTCTAGCGCGGGGTCAGGACGAGCGGCTCGGACAGCTGTCCGAGGCCGGCGTCGATGGCCTGCTTGCGGATGGCGGGCTCGCGGCCGAGCCGGTTGAGGTCGGACCGGACGTCGGTCGCGACATCCTCGATACGCTGCCGGTCCAGCCCGAGCCGCCCGATGTCGAGCCCGGTCGCGGAGACACGGACCTGCTGGGCGAGCGAGAAGAAGGCAAGCATGAATGCGACGACGATGGCCCCGAGCACGACACCGAGCCGGTTCGTATGGCGACCCGCCCTCGTCGCAGCGCGGACGCGACGACGGGTGAGTGTTGGGCTCTGGATATGGGGCGCGGCATCGCGACGGATTCGCGGGAGCCCCATCGTCCGCGGGCGTGCGCCCTGGTAGACCGCCACGGGTCAGTCGCCCAACGCGAATCGGATGCGTGCGCTGCGCGGGTCGAGGAACCCGAGGGAGGCCGTCTCGCCGGCCGACCCACGATCGCCGAGCTCGAACTCCCAGCCCTCGGCCTGCTGGCCGCGATCGCGCCGCTCGCGCACCTCGTGCTGGCGGCGCCCGTAAGTCTTGCGACGGTTGGCCGTATGACGTTTGCTCATCGTGGGCTCCTCCTTCCGGAACTGGGGCTAGGCAGCAAGACGCTCGGCGGCCCGCAGTCGGGCGCTCCGAGCTCGTGGATTCGCGGCGATCTCGGCAGCCGTCGGCACGAGCGACGGACGCGTCACGAGCCGCAGGCGCGGATTGCGACCGCAGACGCAGACAGGCAGTTCCGCCGGGCAGACGCAGCCGCGTCGCTCTGCCTGGAAGAACCGCTTGACGATCCGGTCCTCGAGCGAGTGGTAGCTCAGGACCACGAGCCGCCCGCCCGGGCGGAGCAGATCGAGCGCGGAGGCGAGTCCCGCCTCAAGCGCCTCGAGCTCCTCGTTGACGGCGATCCGGAGGGCCTGAAAGACGCGGGTCGCCGGATGGGTCCGACGACGCAGACGTGGGTTCGGGGGGAGGATCCGCTCGATGAGCGCGGCCAGCTCCTCGGCCGTCGAGATCGGGGTGACACGGCGCGCGTCGACGATCGCTCGGGCGATGCGCGGCGCCTTCGGCTCCTCACCGTAGCGACGAAAGAGGGCCGTCAGCTCCGCGGCGTCGAGCGACGCGAGCAGCTCGGCGGCGGGAACGCCGCGGCTCGAATCGAAGCGCATGTCGAGCGGCCCGCCAGCCCGAAAACCGAACCCGCGCTCGCGATCGGCAAGCTGAAAGCTGGAGAGGCCAAGATCGAACAGACAGCCGTCGACGGCGCCGAAGCCGGCCGCCGGTGCGACTGTCCCGATCTCGCGGAAGTTGGCCTGGCGCAGGACGAGCCGATCGCCGTAGCGAGGGCCGAGACGCGTCGCCACGCGGGCGATTGCCGCGGGATCCGCATCGAGACCGAGGAGGCGGCCGTCGGGACTGGCCGCCTCCAGAATCCGCTCGGTGTGCCCACCGCCGCCCAGGGTGGCGTCGATGTGAAGGCTGCCGGGCGCAGGGGCGAGCATCTGAATGACCTCCTCCACCAGCACCGGCAGGTGCCCTTCGTGCATCTCTCCTCCATCCCGAACGAATCGGATCCCGAGCGGATCCTGGAAGCGCATATGGTCCGGAGCTAGATCCCCAGGCCTTGGAAGGCCTTGGCCAGCTCCTGCGGGTCGTCGAGCGCCTTCCGGTAGGCATCCCACCGGTCCGGTGCCCAGATCTCCGCGTGATCGCGCGACCCGACGACCACGGCGTCGCCGCCGAGCCCGATCGATTCGCGCAGGTAGGCCGGGAGCAAGACCCGGCCCTGCTTGTCCATCTCCGCCTCGACCGCGTGCGAGAACACGAAGCGCTGGAAGAGACGCGATTTCTGATCCGTGATCGGCAGGGCCGCGACCTTCGCCGACAGGTCGTCCCAGACAGCCTTCGGGTGGATCGCGAGACAGTCGTCGAGCCAACCCGAGACCATCGATCCAGGGTCGAGCTGGGCGCGGAACTTCACAGGGACGGCGATGCGTCCCTTGTCGTCCACCGTGTGCCGGTACTCGCCGGTGAACACCTGTCGGGGTACCCCTGCGTCATCTGTTGCGCGACGGCGGACGGGGTTGGGTTCCCCACTTCTCACCACTTTGCGCCACTTGGCTGCATTGTAGCGGCCGAACGGGCGCCGTCAAGGAACATTCGCAGGGGCGTCCGCGCGGGCCTGAAGCGAAGGGGTCAGCGCTTCCCGCCTGCCGGTGGCATGGCAGGAACCGGCGGCATGGCAGGAACCAGGACCGCCCCCGCGCGCCGTCGGCGAGGAGCTACTTCGTCGGCGGCGGCAACCGGAGTGAGCGTCCGACGGTCAGCCCGTTCTGCGTCCAGGGATTCCAGGCCTCGATGGTCGCCTGCGGAACGCCGAAGTACCGCGCGATGCTGTACAGGTTGTCGCCGGACCGGATGACGTAGAGGTAGCAGTTGGGCGCGTCCGGGCAGGGCTTGAGCAGCGCGTAGCGATTTGACGTCGGCCTGGGGGTCGGCGTTGCCGTCGGGCTCGGGGTCGGGCTGGCTGTCGCGATTGGCGTCGGGCTCGGGGTCGGGATCGGCGTGGCGGTCGGCGTCGGACTCGGCGACGGCGTGGGCAGCGGCGTTGGGGAGGCGCTCGGCACGGCCGATTCGACCCCCGCCAACGCACCGCCGGTCCCCGACGGCGTCGGAGCCGCGGCCGTCAGGACCAGGCCGCCGTTCGAGACGACGAACCCGAGCGACACGAGGAACGCGAGCGTCAGGACGATGAGCGAACCGGCCAGCGCCGGGGTGAATGTGCGGCCGGCCGGAACCACCTTTTTCGGCCTGACCGCGCGGCCGATCTTCGCCGGCTTGACGACGTGTGTGGCCTTGGCCGGCTTGACCGCGTCGGTCGTCGGGTCCGGCTTGACCGCGTGGCCGGTGACCGGCGCGCCACGAAGATATCGCGGGCAGTTGACGTGTCCGCTCGTCAGGCAGACGAGCTCCTGCTGGCGAAGCGACTGCGGAACCGCCTCGTGCAGGGCCGTGCATCGGTTGGCCGGGTCAGGCGCCTCGATCGGCGCGCCAGGAGAACCGTCGACATCGATCGTCTGGAAGAAGGGGCAGATCGCGTCGTGGGACGGTCCTTGGTTGACCGCAAATGGCAGCTGCGACGAGCCCGGCTCGACCGTACCGGTGCCCGCGACAGGCGGCTGCGTGCCAGATGGCGGATCGTCGCGCACGGGCCCTCCATGACCGAGGTGGGTGGGACGGGGCGGAGTCTAGTACCTTTCGCGGGTTGCCGTGGCGCCACGGCCGATGCTAGGCTCCGCGCCCACAGTCGACCGACCATCCGTTCGACAACGAGATCCGAGGCTCCAGGCTCAAATCATGGCGCTGCCGCTCCCCGTCATCCCGCCGCAAGCCGACGCCTTTCACCTGGCGCCGCACCGGATCAAGCGCTGCACGTTCCGGCGCCTGATCAATGTCGAGGTCGACAGCGAGCGGGTCTACGACGTCGAGTGCCTCTACCCGGATCGCAAGGTGCCGATCCCCCTCGGCGACCTTGAAGCGGCGACCCCCATCTGCAACGCCTGCGTCAACCCGCACATCTTCCGACCCGACGAGGACTGAGACCGCGATCTTGCGTCAGCGAGGCGGTCTGTAAGCCGAGTTCTGTCGCGCCGGCTTGCGCCGGCACGGATGGCCATCCATCTGGGGCCGCCGGTTGCCCGACGGCTCATGCGGCCGACCCGAGGGCTGGGCAGCGCACCTCTCCCCCACCCGCGGTTGCCCACGAGCGGGTTGCGCCCTCCTATTTGGCCTTGCTCCGGGTGGAGTTTGCCCGTTTCACTCCGTTCGGCGGCTCACGCCGTCGATCGGCATCGTCACTGTGGCACTGGTCCTCGCCTCACGGCGGGCGGGCGTTACCCGCCACCCTGCGCTGCGGAGCTCGGACTTTCCTCACGCCATCGACCGGGTCGCCCCGCCGATCACGCGCGGCCATCCGACCGCCTCGCTGACCGGACGGAGTCTACGCTGCGACGAACCGAACCGCGGCCGGCGGTCTCGGGCGGCCGCTCGCCTCAGACCGGGCGGCGCACGACCGAGGCTGGCCCGCCGGCGTGCGCGCGATCGATCGCTTCGTTCGCCAGGCGGTCGGCCACGGAGTTCAGGGCACGCGGAACGTGGACCGCGGACCAGCGATCGAAGCCCGCGAGCGTCTGGCGCGCGGCCGTCCAGAGCGGGATCAGCTTGGCATCCTTGACCCGCCAGCGGCCGGCGAGCTGCTCCACGATCAGCTTCGAGTCGAGCAGGAGGTGGACCTCGCGCGCACCGAGCTCGCGAGCGAGCTCGAGGGCGCGCACCACGCCCGTGTACTCGGCGACATTGTTCGTCTGCACCCCGAGATATTCGGAGATCGAGGCGTCCGGCACGGCCCGGTCATTGCGCGCGTCGCCGCGGGAGAGATCGTAGAGAGCGGCCCCGAGCGACGCCGGGCCGGGATTGCCACGGGCGGCACCGTCCGTCCGGATGACGTAGCCGCGCGATGCGTTTCGGCTTGACGCGTTCCCCCCAGGCTCGTCCTCCAGCTCGGGGAAGAACGGGTCACTCAACGGGCGCCTTGTCGTGGTCTGCGCTCCGCGGCTTGCCCTGGAGCACCGGCAGGTCGACCCGGGAGCCGGCCCCGCCGTCATCGCTGCCGCGAATCTTGCGCAGGAACCACTGGACCGGGTCGTAATACGCGTCGGCGACCCGCTCCTTGAGCGGGATGATCGCGTTATCGGTGATCTTGATGTGCTCGGGACAGACCTCGGTGCAGCACTTGGTGATGTTGCAGTAGCCGATGCCGCCGCTGTCCTTGAGATATTCGCGGCGGTCCG
>JBDTNS010000114.1:0-6718 GCA_039933675.1 Chloroflexota bacterium | reverse complement strand
TCGATGTGGCGGCGGTTCCAGATCGGCTCGAAGATCCCGTTGCCGAAGCGGAAGACCAACAGGTTCCGGACAGTCTCCTTGCCCAGGTAGTGATCGATCCGGTAGACCTGCGACTCGCGGAAGACCTTGCCGACCTCGCGGTTCAGACGGATCGCCGAGGTCAGGTCGTGGCCGAACGGCTTCTCGATCACGATCCGCCGCCAGCCGCCCTCGTGGCGCTCGTGGTCGAGCCCGACGCGCCCGAGCTGGGCCACGATCTCGGCGAAAGCCGACGGCTGGGTTGCGAGGTAGTAGAGGTGATTGCCGTGCGAGCTCTGCTCCTTGTCGATGCCGTCGAGGACGGTCACGAGCCCGTCGTAGTCGGCCGGGTTGGCGAAGTCGAGCCGCTGATAGCGGATCCGGTCCGCGAACGAGCGCCAGGCAGCGTCGTCAAGAGGCAGGACGCGCGAGTATTTCTCGAGCGACGCCTTGAACTCGTCGCGGAGGGCGGCGTCGTCGTACGCGCGTCGGCCGATCGCGAGAACCACGAAATCGTGGGGGAGGAGGTTCGTTCGCCACAATTGGTAGAGGGCGGGGATCACCTTGCGATGGGCGAGATCGCCCGTCGCCCCGAACAGGACGAGGACGCTCGGATCCGGCACGCGCTCGAGGCGCAGGCCTTCGCGGAGGGGGTTGTCGTCCTGCTTCGGAGCTGCCTTGCGCTTGCCCTGGCGGGCGAGGCGAAGGTCCCGCATCGTCCGCGGCGCGTCCTTGGCCCTGGGTGCCGGGTGAGGCGTCTTGTCGGGCGCAGTCTCGGGGGTGACCTCGGATGCGCCGGTCTTGGTCGATGTCCGGCGCCGCTTCGGGATGGCCGGGTCGCTCATCGAGCGGCCGCGCTCGGGCGTGCGCCAGGACCGGGCAGGAACGCGGTCACGGTGAGAATCGTCACTCGGTCTTGACGGCGTGACCGCCGAATTCATTTCTGAGCGCAGCGAGGACCTTCCCGCCGTACGAGTCGTCCTGGCGCGAGCGGAACCGGGTCAGGAGCGACAGCGTGATGATCGGCGCCGGGACGTCGTGGTCGATCGCCTCCTGCACGGTCCAGCGGCCTTCCCCTGAGTCGGCCACGAAGCCCTTCAGGTTCTCGAGGTCCTGGCCATTGGATGCAAACGCCCGGCCGAGCAGCTCGAGCAGCCATGAACGGACCACCGAGCCCTGCATCCACAACGCGGAGATCGCGGCGAGGTCCAGGGGATACGACGAGGCGTGCAGGATCTCGAAGCCCTCGGCGTATGCCTGCATCAAGCCGTACTCGATGCCGTTGTGGACCATTTTCACGTAGTGGCCCGCACCGGCGCCGCCGACGTGGAGGTAGCCGCCCTCCGGTGCAAGCGACAGGAAGATCGGCTCGAGCGGCTTCACCGCCGCCTCCTCTCCGCCGACCATCAGGCAGTACCCGACCTGGAGTCCCCAGATCCCTCCGGACGTTCCCGCGTCGACATAGTTGATGCCCTTCGTCGCGAGCTGCGCGTGGCGGCGCTGGTCGTCGTGGAAGTTGGTGTTGCCGCCGTCGATGATCGTGTCGCCCGGCTCGAGGTGCTCCATGAGCTCCGAGATCTGGGCCTCGGTGGCGTCCCCGGCCGGGACCATGATCCAGACCGCGCGCGGCTTCTCCAGCTTCGAGACCAGCTCAGCGATCGAGTACGAGCCGACGGCGCCCTCGCCTTCGATCTCCTGCGTCTTCTCCGGCGTCCGGTTGTAGGCGACGACCTCGTGCCCCTCGCGGATCAGCCGACGGACCATGTTCGCGCCCATCCGGCCGAGACCGACGAAACCGATCCGCATGACGTGTGGCCCTCCCTGGGTTGAGTGGCTGCCGCCGACCGATCCGATCGTAGGGCGTGCTGGCTGGTCAGCCGGCGGCGAGCGCCGCCCGGAGGGCCGTCTCGAGAGCGGCCAGGCCGGGTTCGATGTCCGTGAGGTGGACGCGCACGATCGGGAGCTCGTGGGCCTCGATCGCCGCGAAGTCGCCCTGTGCCTGGGCGTCGATCAACCGGCCGAAGGTGTACGGCCAGCCGGGGATCGGACGGTCGACCGGGTGGTCCGACGTGAGCTGGAGGAACCAGCCAGTGGATGGGCCGCCCTTGTGGAGCTGGCCGGTCGAGTGCAGGAAGCGCGGGCCGTAGCCGGCGGTCGTGGCGCAGCGGGTCGCGTCGCGAAGGAGGACCCGGATCCGGTCGAGCGCCGCGTCGGCGGCCGGCGAGGGCGCGATGAACGCCTGGAGCGCAAGGTAGGCGTTCGGCTTCCGGCGGGCGAGGTGGCGCGCCAGCTCGCCGACGAGCGTGCCGTCGCCGGCGGTGAGGCGGAGGGTTGCATCGCCGTGAAGGGCGAGGCCCGCGGCGCCATCCGTGACGAGGGCAGGCGGAGCTGGCGGCGGCGGCTCGCCGCGCTCGGCGCCGGCGAGGACGGTCCGGGTGAGCTCCTTGGCCTCCTGCACGTTCGGCTGGTCGAACGGGTCGATGCCGAGGATGATCCCGCTGATGGCGGTCGCGACCTCCCAGCGGAAGGCCTCGGCGCCGATGTCGATCGGGTCGGGGATCGCGATCCGGATGACCGGGTGCCCGGCGGCCGCAGCGTCGCGGGCGAACGCGTCGCCGGCCGCGGACCCGCCGCTGCCCGTCAGCGCGAGCCGGACGAAGACCCGGTCCTCGCCGTAGGCCTCGAGCGCCCCGAGCGGCTCGCGGTCGACCGGCACGATGCCGGTCCCGTGCTTGCCGGTGCTCTCCGCGATCAGCTGCTCGAGCCAGGCGCCAAAGCTCTCGATGCCCGGGTCGGCGACGATCGTCAGCTTGTCGCGGCCCGCCTTCGCCAGGGTCCCGAGCGCGAGCCCGAGGCTGACACCGGGATTCGCCTCGGGCTCCGGCTCGCGCGTTGCGCCGGCCATCGCCAGGGCGGACGCGAGGAGCGCGTCGAGGTCGAGCCCGATCAGGCTCGCCGGCACGAGGCCGACATACGTCAGGGCGGAATAGCGGCCGCCGATGTCGGGCGGGTTCAGGAAGACCTCGCGGAACTCGTCGTGGTGGGGGATCGCCGCGAGGGACGTGTCCGGGTCCGTGACCGCGATCATCAGCTCGCTGGCGTGCTCACGCGAGGGCGCGTCGTGGGCCCGGAGCGCTCGCTCGGCACGATCCCAGGCGTCGGCCTGGAACGCGAGCGGCTCCGTGGTGGTGCCGGACTTCGTGGCAACGATCCAGAGCAGGGCGAGGGGGTCGAGGTCGTCGACAGTCGCGGCGACCGTCGCGGGGTCGGTCGAATCGAGGACGCGCAGCTCGAGCCAGCCCTCGGTCACGCCGAATGTTCGACGAAAGACGTCGGGGGCCAGGCTGCTGCCGCCCATCCCGCCAACGACCGCGCTCGTGAAGCCGGCGTCGCGGATGCCCTCACCAAAGCCCTCGAGGGCCGGGATCTGGGTCGTGAAGTGGGCCGGTGCGTCGAGCCAGCCGAGACGCTCGAGGATCGCCGCCTGGGTGCGCTCGTTGCCCGACCAGAGAGTCGAGTCGCGGTCCCACATTCGCTCCGCCCACCGCTCGTCGCGAGCCACGATGACGGCCCGGTCAAAGGCCTCGCGGTAGGAGCCGAGGTGCAGCTCGGCGGGGCGAGGTTTGGGGCCGGAGATCGTGTCGTCAAGCATCGACCTCATGGTAGTCCGCCGCGGGACCCGCGCACGTTGCGCCTGCATGGCAACGACGATCCCGACGCCCGTGCGGTCCACCGGTTGCGCGGTCCCCGCGTCGTCAGCCGCGTTCGGACGCCTCGATGGCCAGGACCTTGTCGAGGCGCCGGCGATGGCGTTCCTCGCCACTGAACCGGGCCGCGAGGAACGCGAGGACACACTCCCACGCCGGCTCGGGGCCGATCACCCGGGACCCGAGGGTGAGGATGTTCATGTCGTCGTGCTCGACGCCCTGGTGGGCGGAGTACGTGTCGTGGCAGATCGCCGATCGAATCCCGACGACCTTGTTCGCGGCGATGCTCGCGCCGACGCCCGAGCCGCAGATCAGGACGCCGCGGTCGGCCTGCTGGTCGCGGACGGCGTAGGCCAGGCGGGCGGCGAAATCGGGGTAGTCGTCCAGCGGATCCGAGCCGTCGCCGCCGAGGTCGATCGCCTCGTGCTCGGTGGCGGCCGCCGTCAACCGGCGCAGGAGCTCGTCCTTGAGGGCGGCTCCGGCATGGTCGGCTGCAAAGGCAACGCGCATCAGCTGTGGCCGGGATCGGATGAGGACGTGCGACCGACTCCAGATTCGCCGCGGGCGAGCGTCGGATGGCCGCCGCGAGGAGCTGGCAGGTGGCCTGCCTCGAGGGTGGGGATCGGTCCGCGGACCGTGCCGGCCAGAACGTCGCGGGCCACGCCGACCACCCGATCGATGGTGAACCCGAACTTCTCGAAGATCGTGCCGGCCGGCGCGCTCGCCCCGAAGTGGTCCAGGCCGATCATCGCGCCGTGGTCGCCGACCCAGCGATCCCAGCCGAGCGTCACCCCGGCCTCGACCGAGACGCGCGCGCCGACAGCCCGCGGCAGCACGGATTCGCGGTACGCCGCGTCCTGGAGCTCGAACCGCTCCCAGCAGGGAAGCGAGACGACCCGCGCCGCGACGCCCTCGGCCTCGAGCTGTTCCGCCGCACCGAACGCGAGCTGGAGCTCCGAGCCGGTGCCGATCAGGATGACCTGCGGCTGCTTGTCACCATGTGCCTCGCGCAGGACGTAGCCGCCGCGCCGAACACCCTCGCGCGCTTGTTCGGCCGTGCCCGCGAGCGTCGGCAGCTTTTGGCGCGTCAGCGAGAGCGCAACCGGCCCGGAGGGATCGTCGAGGTGGCGCTCGATGGCGAGTGCCCACGCAGCCGCTGTCTCGTTCGCATCGCCGGGCCGCACGAACCACAGGTTCGGGATGGCGCGAAGGGCGGCGTAGTGCTCGACCGGCTGGTGGGTCGGGCCGTCCTCGCCGAGGCCGACCGAATCGTGCGTCCAGACGTCGACGACGTTCAGCCCGCTGAGCGCCGAGAGCCGAACGGCCCCGCGCATGTAGTCGCTGAACGTCAGGAACGTCGCGACGTACGGGATGAACCCGCCGTGGTAGGCGATCCCGTTGCCGATCCCGCCCATGGCGTGCTCGCGGACGCCGAACCGGAGGTTGCGACCCGGGTTGTCGGCCTCGAAGTTGGCGCCGCCCTTCACGTCGGTCAGGTTCGACTCGGACAGGTCCGCCGCCCCACCGAACAGCTCCGGCAACGGTCCGGCCAGCGCCTGGATCGCGTCCTGGCTCGCGTTCCGGGTCGCGACCTCCTCGCCCGTGGCGTACGTCGTCAGCCCGGCATCCCAGTCGTCGGCGAGACGCCGCTCCACCACGCGTCGCCTGAACTCGCCCGCCAGATCGGGGTGGGCATCGCGGTACGCGGAGAACGCGGCGTCCCAGGCACGGACGAGGTCGTCGCCGGCGGGGACGGCGCGCCGGAACAGCTCGACCGCTTCCGGCGGCTCGTAGAACGTCTTGTCCGGGTCCCAGCCGTACGCCTCCTTCACCAGCCGGACCTCGTCGGGTCCGAGCGGCGATCCGTGGGCCTTCTGGGTGTCCTGGCGGTTGGGGCTGCCGAAGCCGATGTGCGTCCGCACCGCGATCAGGCTCGGCCGATCGTCGGCCCGGGCCTCCTCGATCGCCGCCGCGATCGCCTCGATGTCGTTGCCGTCCTCGACCCGGGTCGCATGCCAGCCGTACGCCTCGAAGCGCCCGACGACGTCCTCCGACCATGCCATCGAGGTCGGCCCATCGAGCTGGATGTGGTTGTCGTCGTAGAGGGCAATCAGCTTCCGGAGGCGGAGGTGGCCCGCGAGGCTGGCGGCCTCGGACGAGATGCCCTCCTGGAGATCGCCGTCGGAGCACAGGGTGTAGGTCCAGTGGTCGACGATGTCATGGCCGTCGCGGTTGAACTCGGCCCCGAGGCGGACCTCGGCGATCGCCATCCCGACCGCGTTCGCGAAGCCCTGGCCGAGGGGCCCGGTCGTCGCCTCGACGCCCGGCGTGAGCCCGTATTCCGGATGGCCTGGCGTCTTCGAGCCCCACTGCCGGAATGCCTTCAGGTCGTCGAGCGAGACGTCGTAGCCGGTCAGGTGGAGGAGGGAATAGAGGAGCATCGAGGCATGTCCCGCGCTCAGGACGAAGCGGTCGCGGTCGGGCCAGTCCGGGTGGGTCGGGGCGTGGCGGAGGAACCGCGTCCAGAGCGCGTACGCCATCGGCGCGGCGCCCATCGGCGCGCCCGGATGCCCGGAGTTCGCCTGCTGGACGCCGTCGATCGAGAGGGTCCGGATCGTGTCGATCGCGAGGCGGTCGAGGATGTCGGTGGCGGTCGTCATGGGCGTCGTGCTCCCGCTGGTCCGTCGCTGGTCCGTTCGAGGGACGGGTTGGTTCGGGGAATTCGGGTGTGGTCGCGACATTGTAGGCGTGCTCTGCCATCGAGCCCGCGCCCGACGGCCGGCCCCGATTCGTTGACCGACCGTCAACGATTGAGCCGGCGACGGTTGCCACGGCCGCCTCCGGCCCCGATTCGTTGACCGACCGTCAACGATCCGGCGGGCGACGCTCGCGACGGCCACTTCCGGTCTAGATTTGTTGACCGACCGTCAAAGATCCAGCGGGCGACGCTCGCGACGGCCACTTCCGGTCTAGATTTGTTGACCGACCGTCAA
>JBDTNS010000113.1:0-6758 GCA_039933675.1 Chloroflexota bacterium | reverse complement strand
GCGATGCTGACCGTCATCGGCTTCAGCGTCCACGACACGATCGTGGTCTTCGACCGCGTCCGCGAGAACAAGGCGCGGCACGCCGGCGAGCCGCTCGCGGACATCGTCAACCACTCCATCCTGCAGACCTTCGGACGCTCGATCATGACCAGCCTGACCGTGGTCATCACGCTGCTCGCGCTCCTGCTGTTCGGCGGCTCGGCAATCAGCGACTTCATCCTCGCGCTGCTGATCGGGATCATCTCGGGGACCTACTCGTCGATCTTCATCGCGGCGCCGCTCCTCGTCGATTGGCAGCTGTGGGACGACCGCCGACACGGCCGCCTCGCGACGACCCGCAGCACACGGGTCCGGCGCTCGGCGTCCTGAGGCCGGCCACGCACCCGGCCGATAAACCCGTGGTGCAGCCAGCGATGGCATCCTGACGGCGTGGTCGAACCCCGCTTCCGCTGGACCTTTCCCGAGGATGTCGTCGCCTCGGCGTCCGCGATCGAGGTCGCGCGCGACCGCGGCATCTCCGGCCGCCTCGCGCACCTCCTCGCAGCACGCGGTGCCGTGAGCGGCGCGGACCTCATCGCCTGGTTCGCCGAGCCGCTCGAGGGACTGCACGATCCGGCCGGCCTCCCTGATGCCGGGCGCCTCCTCGCCCGAGTCCGAACCGCGCGCGATCGCGGCGAGCGGATCCTCGTCTTCGGCGACTTCGATGCCGACGGGCTGACCGGCCTCGCGATCATGACCCTCGCGCTGCGCCGCTTCGGGGTCGCGGTCGAACCGTACGTTCCGAGCCGGCTCGACGAGGGTCACGGGCTGTCGCTCGCGGCGCTCGACACGGCCGTCGCCGTCGGCGCAACCGTCATCGTCACGGTGGACTGCGGGACGACGAGCATCGCCGAGGTCGCCGAGGCAAACGCGCGTGGCATCGACGTCATCATCACCGACCACCACCGTGTCCCGGCGATCCTCCCGGCAGCGCTCGCGATCGTGAATCCGCATCGGTCCGACTCGACCTACCCGGACCGGCGGCTCGCGGGGAGCGGCGTCGCCTTCAAGATCGCCCAGCTCCTGCTCGCCGACGAACCGGGGGGCCCCGCGGCGGCCCTCGAGTTCGCCGATCTCGCGACGATCGGGTCCGTTGCCGACGTGGCGCCGGTCGTCGGCGAGAACCGGGCGATCGCCCGGCTCGGGCTCGAATTGCTGCGCCGCGCGCCACGCCCCGGGATCGCGGCGATCCTGGAGCGCGCCCGGATCGCGCCTGCGGCGGTCGACCTTGAGACAGTTTCCTTCGCCATCGCGCCGCGGCTCAACGCGGCCGGGCGGGTGGGGGAGGCGATGGAGGCGGCTCGGCTCCTGCTGGCCGCCGAGCCGGCCGAAGCCGCGCTCCACGCCGATGCGCTCGAAGCCGCGAACCTGACCCGCCGCGACCTGATGAAGACGGCAGTCGCGGAGGCGCGCGCCGCGGTCGCCGAGGCGCCAAGCGAGCTGGCGACGATCGTCCGCGGTCCATGGAGCGTCGGGATCGTCGGACTCGTGGCGGCCCGCCTGGTCGAGGACCGTGGTCGCCCGGCGATCGTCGGCGCGGATCTCGGCGACGTCGTCCGCGCCTCCTGCCGGAGCGACGGATCGCTCGACCTCGGCGCCGCGCTCGAGGCGTGCGGCGATCTCTTCATCCGCTTCGGTGGGCATGCCGGCGCGGCCGGGTTCGAGATCGCGACCGAGCGCTGGGAGGCGTTCCGCGAGCGGTTCCTCGCCCTCGCGGCCGAGACGGTCCCGCCCGACCCGAGGCTGTCGATCGCCATCGACCTGGCGCTGCCGGCGATCGACGTCGACTATGCGCTCTACCGTGAACTCGCCGGGCTGGCGCCATGCGGCCCCGGGAACCCGGATCCGCTCGTCGCGGTCCTCGGGCTCACCGTGACCCGTGTCCGTGCCGCCAGCGGCGGCCACAGCCAGCTGACCCTCCGTCGCGATCGCGACGTGCTCGACGGGATCGCCTTCGGGCGCCCGGACATAGCCGAGACGGTCCACGAGGGCGACCGTCTCGACGTCGTCGGTCGCCTCGTCAGCCGCCGGTTCGGCGGTCTCGAGACGCTCCAGCTCGACATCCGGGACGTCGCCACGGCCGGGCACCACCCGCAGGCGGCGGCCGCGGTCGCGCCGCAGGTTCCCGGCTCGATTCTCGCGGCGAGCGCCCCGTGACGCGATCGTCCGCACCGCGTCTGCGCGCTCGAGCGCCCTTCAGCCTCGGCCCGGCCGGGCGATGGCTTGCGCCCGTCGTCTCGATCGTCGGTCTCCTCATCGTCGGACTCATTACCCTCAACCTGCTGCAGGGCGGCGTCCCGTTCGTCGGCGGATCGAACGGGAACGGCAGGCCCGGGACCGGACCCGACCAGACTCTGGCGCCGTCGAACGTGATCGTGGTCCCCCCCGACGTCGTCACCGTCCCGGGCTCGATCGTCTATGCCAAGGCCGGCAACATCTGGGTCCAGACCGGCAAGCAGGCCAAGCAGCTGACGACGGGCGGCAACGACACGATGCCGTCGTGGTCACCGGACGGAACCGCGATCTACTTCATCCGTACGGTTGACGGCATCGGCCTGTGGCCCTCGAGCGGCGTCAATCGCGAGTATCAGCTGACGACCCCGAGCGTGATGCGCGTCGACGCAGACGGCAGCAGCGCTCCCGTCGTGGTCCTCCCCGGAAAGATCACCCAGGGGAACCGGATCTGGCAGGCCTGGATCCGCGAGCCCGTCCTGTCGCCGGACGGACACACCCTGGCGATGGTCTCCGATCGACCGAACCCCTCGCAGAACGACGTCATGCTAGAGTTCTACGACCTGACCACGAAGAAGACCGAGGTGCCGAACCTGCCCGAAACCTCGCCCCTCGGCCACCAGGATCCGGCCTGGCGGGCGGACGGGAAGTTTCTCCTCTATGTCCGAAATGGGCGCGAGGCGTCCAGGGGGGCGCCGGTCATCGATCGCTGGGACGTCGCGAAGGGTACCGCGTCCCCGTTGACCGGGCCGGGGTATCTCGAGCCGACGTACTCGCCGGACGGTCGCTACGTCGCGGCGACCAAGACGAGCACGTTCGGCAACGACCTCGTCATCCTCGATGCCTCAAACGGCCGTGAGCTGATGCGGCTGACCAACGACGGTGGATCGTGGGCGCCCGTCTGGTCGCCCGTCGGCGACGCGATCGCCTTCCTCCACATCGAGGGCCAGATCGTCGACCTGAAGCTCGCCATGCTCGACGGTGCCGCGCCGAACTGGACGGTCAAGTCGATCACCGATCTGACGCAGGTCTCCGGCCTCGACGGGTCGTCGCGACCGGGCTGGTTCGTCCCGAAGGACCAGCTCCCGGCGCCGACCGCGACACCGCTCTCGAGCGCGGCGCCGGACGCCAGTGGCTCGGCCGCGCCGCAGTGACCGCGACCTACCTCGAGCGACTGGCCGCGCGGACCACGACGGTCGGGACCGTCCTGTGTCTCGGGCTCGATCCGGACCCGGCCGCCCTGCCGCGCGGCTTCTCGGTGGACCTCGCCGGCGTCGAGCGGTTCGTGGCGCTCCTGATCGAGGCAGCCGGACCGTTCGCTGCGGCCGTCAAGCCGAACCTCGCATTCTATGAATCACACGGCTCGGCCGGGCTGGCCGCGCTCGAGCGGCTCCGCGCCCTGGTACCGTCCGGGCTCCCGGTTGTCATAGATGCGAAACGCGCCGACATCGGCTCGACCGCGGCCCATCACGCAGTGGCGCTCTTCGACCGGCTCGGCGCGGATGCGGTGACGGTCAACCCGTATCCCGGCGGCGCGGCGCTCGCCCCGTTGTTCGAGCGGCCCGACCGGTACGCCTACGTCCTGTGCCGGACGTCGAACCCCGACGCAGCCGAGTTCCAGAACCTCGTCGTGGCGGCCGATCCGTCCATTGATTCGCCGGCCGAGCCGCTCCACCTTCGGGTTGCGAGGCGGGTCGCGACCTGGGGGCCGGGCGGGACGGTCGGGCTGGTCGTCGGGGCGACCGCCCCCGCCGAGCTCATGGCGATCCGGGCTGTCGCGCCTGGTCTCGGATTCCTCGTCCCCGGGATTGGCGCCCAGGGCGGCGAGATCGAGCCAGTCTTACGGGACGGCCCCGCGACGGCGTCACCGGCGGGTTCCGGGATGGGCGGCGGCCTCCTGGTCAACGTCTCGCGAGGGATCAGCGGCGCGGTCCTCGGCGAACCCGCAACCGGCGGTTCGGCCGATCCCGGGGAGCGGCTCGCTGCCGCCGCCCGCGACTGGGCATCCCGACTCCCTGTGCTACCCTAGCCCGCGCACAGGGACCTGCCCGGCCCCAGACCGGGCGCACCCGAACGGATCCTCCGTCCCGCAGGAGCGCTAACGACATGCCTACTCCCGGTCCCCTCGAGCTGGTCATCATCCTGGTGATCGCGCTCCTCGTTCTCGGCCCCGGCAAGCTGCCCGATGTGGGTGCCGCACTCGGCAAGAGCATCAAGGAATTCCGCAAGGCGTCGTCGGATGTCCAGGAAGCGGTCAGCGTCAACGTCGACACGTCGCCGCTCCCCGTGACTCCCGTGGCGCCGACCCCGGTCGCGCCCGTCGCTCCCGCGCCCGTCGCTCCCGCGCCGGTCGCTCCTGCGCCGGCCGGACCGGTGGTGACCGCCCCGATTGCGCCTGCGCCGGACGCCCCGGCCGCTCCTGCCGTCGAACCCGCACCGGCCCCGGCGCCGACCTCGGCCGATTCGACTACCGTCGCCAGCTGATCGATCGCCCTCGAGCCCACCATGGCCGACGCCGACGCCCTGCGTGATCCGGGCGTCAGCGGGCTCGCCGTGACGCCCGACCCGGGATCGCCGTCGCCTGCCACCGCGCCCGGCGACGGGACGGTCATGTCGCTCGTCGATCATCTCGGCGAGCTGCGCACCCGAATCTTTCGCTCGATCATCGCGGTCGCCATCGGGTCGACGGTCGGCTTCCTGCTCGCGACTCCGATCCGTCAGTTCCTCCAGGCGCCGCTCGGGGGCGTTCCACTCCAGGTCCTCGGCATCGGCGATGCGTTCATCATCCAGGTCAAGATTGCGCTCGTCACCGGCGTGATCCTGGCGATGCCGGTCCTGCTCTACCAGCTGTGGGCGTTCATCGCACCGGGCCTGACACCGGCCGAACGCAAGTCGGTCCGGCCATGGATCCCGATGGCCCTCCTCTTCTTCGCGCTCGGCGTCGTGATCGCCTACATCGTGCTGCCGTTCGCGATCGGGTTCCTGTTCAGCTTTACCGATGGGACGACGCTCCTCCAGCGTCCCGCGGCGGGCCAGTACTTCGACTTCGTGACCACGATGTTCCTGGCGTTCGGGCTCGTGATGGAATTCCCGATCCTGCTGATCGGGCTGTCCACGGTCGGCATCATCACCTCGGCGCGTCTCCGCTCCGCGCGCCGGATGATCATCCTCGGCATCTCGATCTTCGCCGCGGTCGCAACGCCGGGTGGCGACCTTGTCAGCCCGTTCGTCCTCGGCGGGACGATGTACATCCTGTTCGAGCTGACGGTCCTGTTCATCCGTCGCAGCGGGCGGTGAGCTGACGTGACCGGCGAGGCCGAGCCCCGGCCCTCGCCCGATGCCGTTGCCGAGCCGGCCGTCGTCATCGTCAGCGGGCTGTCGGGCGGCGGCAAGACGGCCGCGGCAAAGCTGTTCGAGGATCTCGGCTACATCGTCGTCGACAACCTGCCCGGCGAGCTCCTCCCCGACCTCGCCGAGCTGGTGTCCGGCGATCGCGTCCGCTTCGCGCGGGTCGCCATCGTGCTCGACGTCCGAAGCGGCGACGCGACGCTTGCCCTTGCCGCCATGCGCGGCGCGCTCGAAGGTCGCGGGATCCGGCCGCGGGTCGTCTTCCTCGAGGCAAGCGACGACGTCCTGATCCGGCGCTTCAGCGAGACCCGCCACCGCCATCCGCTGGGTGACGAACGCGGGATCGCGAACTCGATCGCCGAGGAGCGGCGCCGGCTCGACGCGGTCCGCACCGACTCGGACGTCGTGCTCGACACTTCGGAGCTGTCGCTGCGCCAGCTCCGCGAGCGTCTCTTCGCGGCGCTCGCAACCGATGTCCGCGCCGACCAGCTGGCGTTCCAGCTCATCAGCTTCGGGTTCAAGCACGGGGTCCCGCTCGAGGCCGACCTCGTCTTCGACGTGCGTTTCATGCAGAACCCGTACTACGTCGCCGACCTGCGGCCGCTCTCCGGGCTGACCGAGGAGGTCCGGGGGTTCGTGCTCGACCAGCCAGTCACCGCCCGGTTCCTCTCCTTCCTCCAGGATTTCCTCGAGTTCGCCGTCCCGGCGTATATCAGCGAGGGCAAGACCCGGCTGACGATCGGGATCGGCTGCACCGGTGGCTACCACCGCTCGATCGTCATCGCCGAAGAGGTCGCGGCGTGGCTGCGCGGCCAGGATTTCGGACCGGTCGCGGTCTTCCACCGCGAGCTCGATCGGACATGAACCTGCGGCGCTGGCTGACGCCTGGGATCGGGATCAAGCGCTGGCTCCTCATCCTCTTCGCCGGGCTCCTCCTGCTCGCCCTGGCGTTCGCCCATTTCCTGCGCCAGATCACCCGCGATTTCGCGCCGACCGATCTGGCCGGGAGCGTGATCGACCTGCTGACGCTCCAATTCCTGCCCTTCGCGCTCCGCGGCTTCATCGCAGGGACGGCCGGCGTCGCCCTTGTCGTTGTCGGTGCATACCGGATGGCCCACGTCCTGACCGACCCACTTCGC
>JBDTNS010000112.1:0-6843 GCA_039933675.1 Chloroflexota bacterium | reverse complement strand
TCGAGGAGGGCACCCTCAAGATGGTCTGGACGATGCGCCGGATGCTGTCGGCCGTTGGTGCCAACGAAGGCATCGAGATCCTCCTGAACCGACTTGCGAAGACGCAGTCCAACGCCGAATTCCTGGGTTCGCTGACCAAGAGTCTCGAGGCCTGACCCACTGGGCGACTCAACGGTTGCCCGACCGCAAGGTCCGTGTTACGGTGGGCCTTGATGTCGTAAGGCCCGTGGAGAAGGCGAGCCTCGGCCGCGAATAGAGACCCCAGCTCGATACCGCGACCCGGACGGTCCTCCCGCACCCCTTCGCACCGGCGTCCCCAGCGCCCCGAGGTCCGTTCGGCACCAGGAGACTGTATTGCTGAACGCGTCGGCTGGCGTCCAGCGCGTCGTCGGACGCGTGCGCCGGCCCCCGGATCACCAAGCCTCGAGCGTCGAAGCGACACCGCGCCGGACCCATCTGGCCGCCCATCAGGTGCAGCGTGGCGTCCGATCGGTCGCCTCGGCGACGCGCCTGATCCCGATCCGGGATTCGCGTTCCCTCGTCCACCAGGCCGCCGGGCCGCGCGACGGGCATCGCTCGCTGCTCGCCCGCCTCGGACCCGACCGCGCGGTCGCGGTTGCACTCGCCGCGATCCTCCTCGGCGCATCGGCGCTCAGCATCTCCGCCGGACACTCGGCACCCGCCACGGGCGGGACGACCGGCGGCGGCACCGCACCCCGCATCGCCGTTGGCGGTGGGACGACCGGAACGTCGGACGAGACGGGGACCGGCAACGTCGAATTCGGTCAGCCGGCCGACGCGGCGACCGCGCAGTCGAGCTTCGCACCAATCGACTACGGCGCCCTCTCACTCGGCGTCCGCCAGCCGCTCGATGTCAAAGGCCCGTTCATCGACGACGGGACGCTGGTCAAACCGATCGCGGTCAACACGAGCGTTCCGGACGGCAGTGCCCTCGTCAAGACCTACAAGGTCGCCGCCAGCGACACGCTCGACGGGATCGCCGCCAAGTTCAAGGTCTCGATGATGACGATCTGGTGGGCCAACGATATCAAGTCGAAGACCGACATCCACACGGGCCAGGTCCTGCGCATTCCGCCGGTCACCGGGCTCGTCGTCCAGGTCGGGGCGACCGATACGCTCGAGGGCCTGGCCGCACGCTACAACGTCAATAGCGATGACATCCTCGCTACCAACGGTCTCGTCGACCCCAACATCGTCGTCGGCCAGGTCCTGGTCGTCCCCGGCGCCAAGGGCCAGGTCCCGACGGCGCCGGCCAGGCCGACGGTCCGCTCCTCGGGCAATGGCCAAAGCGGCGGCAGCCATAGCGTACGCCCGCCCGCCGCCTACTCAGGTGGTGCCTTCCTGTGGCCGGTCGCCGGTGGTGGCAACTACATCAGCCAGTACTTCCACTACGGCCACTACGCGATCGACATCGCGGCCGATTACGGCTCATCGGTCCGTGCTGCGGCCGCCGGCACCGTGACGTTCGCCGGCTGGAAGAACAATGGTGGTGGCTACCAGGTATGGGTCGCCCACGGGTCCGGGCTGTTCACGACGTACAACCACATGTCGGCGATCACCGTCGGCGCGGGCCAGCACGTCGGACGCGGCCAGCAGGTCGGGCGGGTCGGGATGTCCGGCAACGCCTCCGGCCCGCACTGCCACTTCGAAGTTTGGCGCGGTCCGGTCTGGGACGGCGGCACGCGCGTCAATCCGCTCGGCTACTTCTAGCCCGCGCGGGTCCCTTCAGGCCCTCGGTCGGGCCTTCGGCCGCACTGCCGGGGCGGCTCCGGCCGGAAATCGCAACCGACCATGCGAGAATGGGCCCGATGTTCCTCGACCGCGTGAAGATCTGGGTCCGCGCCGGCGATGGTGGCGACGGGGCCGCGACCTTCCGGCAGGAAGCCCACGTCCCGCGCGGTGGCCCGGATGGCGGCGACGGCGGGCGGGGCGGTTCGATCCACCTCCATGTCGATGCCGGGCAGACGACGCTCCGCGACTTCAACCACCGGCACCACTTCAAGGGTGAGCCGGGCGGTCGCGGGACCCGAGCGCGGCGCCACGGCAAGGCCGGTGACGACCTCACCCTCGACGTCCCGCCCGGTACGGCGGTCTACGACGACGACACCGAGGAGCTCATTGCCGACCTCGTCGCGCTCGGCCAGACCACGATGATCGCCCGCGGCGGACGCGGCGGGCTCGGCAACACGCACTTCAAGTCCTCGACCCACCAGGCGCCCAAGCACGCGCAGAAGGGCGAGCCGGGGCAGGAGGGCTGGTTCCGGCTCGAGCTCCGGCTGATCGCCGACATCGGGCTCGTCGGGCTGCCGAACGCCGGCAAGTCGACGATCCTCGCCGCGGTGACCGCGGCCACCCCCAAGATTGCGGACTACCCGTTCACCACGCTCGAGCCAAATCTCGGGGTGATGGACCTCGGCGAGGCGGACGAGCGGCGGCCGACAATCGCCGACGTCCCGGGTCTGATCGAGGGCGCGAGCAGCGGCGCGGGACTCGGTCACGCCTTCCTGCGCCACGTTGAGCGGACGCGAATCCTCGTCCACGTCGTCGATGGCGCGTCGCGCGACCCCGAATGGGATTACGACGTCATTCGTGAAGAGCTCCGCGCCCACGATCCCGCGCTCCTCGGGAAGCCGATGCTCGTCGTCTTCAACAAGATCGACCTCCCGGCGGCGGCCGAGGCGTGGCCGGCCTTCCGTCGCGCACGCAAGGCGGAGGGTATCGATGCCCTCGCAATCTCGGCGGCCGCCGGCGACGGGCTCGACGCCTTCTGCGGCCGGCTTGCCGAACTCCTCCCCGACGCGGCCGGGTTGGCCGAGCCGCCCGAGCCCGCCGGTGTCGTCGTCCATCGGATTGAGGAAATGGGCGACGGCTTCAGCGTCGAGCTCGACGAGGACGGCGCCTTTCGCGTCCGCGGCAAGCGGATCGAGCGCAGTGCGGCGCAGACCAACTTCGACGTCGAGGAATCGGCCGAGCGCTTCCAGCGCGAGCTCAACCGGCTCGGCATCGAGTCCGAGCTGCGGCGCGCCGGGATCGCGGCCGGCGACACCGTACGGATCGGCAAGACCGAGCTCGAATGGGAGGCGCAGCCCTGGGAGCGGACGTGAGCGATGGCCCGGCGCGGGTCGTCCCCGGTTCGCTCGGGGTCTTCGGCGGTACCTTCGATCCGATCCATCTCGCCCACCTTGCGGTTGCCGAGGAGGCCGCCGAGTCGCTCGGCCTGGAACGCGTCGTCTTCATCCCCGCCGGTCGGCCGCCACACAAGCCGGGCCAGGCGATCACTCCGGCCGAGCATCGCCTGGCGATGGTGGAGCTCGCGATCGCGGGCAACGAGTGCTTCGCGGTCGATCGCCTCGAGCTCGAGCGCGCGGGGCCGTCGTATACGGTCGAGACGCTCGAAGCGCTCCACGCGAGGCTCGCCGCCGCCGGGAGCGTGCCGGACCTCACGCTCGTCCTGTCGGCCGAGGCGTTTGTCGGGTTCATGTCGTGGCGCGAGCCGCGGCGCATCCTCGAGCTGGCACGGGTCGTGGTCGCGCCCCGCGACGGTTACCCAGTGGCCGGGCCGGACTTCCTGGCCGAGAATCTGCCGGATCTCGCCGATCGCGCGACGTTCCTCGATGGTCCGCGGCTGCGTCTCTCCGCGAGCGAGCTGCGGATGCGCGCCGCGGCCGGCCGCTCGCTGCGCTATCTCGTCCCGGATGCGGTCGCGGCCTACATCGGCGACCATGGGCTCTACAAGCAATCTCGGAGGAACGCCTGATCGTGACCGAACCCGTCCTGCCCGCCGGATCCAGCTCCGCGCCGCGCTCGGACGGCTTGCCCCAGCGCGCGACGGTCGCGCCGGCTGCCGAGCGCCCGCCCCTGGAGCTCGCGCGCCGGATCGTCGAGCTGGCCGAGGACAAGAAGGCCGCCGACATCGTCCTGCTCGACCTGGCCGGGCTGACCACGATGGCCGACTACTTCATCATCTGCTCGGGCGGCTCGGAGCGACAGCTCGAGGCGATCGCGAGCGGCATCATCGGCAGCCTGCGTGACGAGAAAACCAGGGCGATCGGCCGGGAGGGGACCGCGGCCTCGCATTGGGTCCTCGTCGACTTCGGCTCGGTGATCGTGCACATCTTCACACCACCGGAGCGCGAGTACTACGGCCTCGAGAAGCACTGGTCCGAAGCGCGGACCATTCTCAGCGTCCAGTAAACCCCGCCCCACCGGCCGTAAGGGGTGGGGAGTACCGATGGGTCATGCCGTCTGGCCTCGGACGCCTCATACAGTCGGGGCATGTCCGCCGTCCGAGATCGCTGTCCCGCCTGTAGTCGCCGGCTCATCACGACCCGGTTCGACGCGACCTTCCGTCTTCCCGACCGGAGCGAGCGGCTCTGCTTCGGGATCCCGGGCGGGCTGTGCGAGGACTGCTCGCAGCTCTATATCGACCCGGAGCTCATCGAGATGCTCGATCTCGGCGAAGGCCGCTGCGTTTTCGCCATCGAGAGCGACCTCGTCGTCCAGGAGCAGGCCTGGTCCTCGGGCCACTGACGATCAGGCGGGTCGCCGCCGCGCCGCACCGACGTGATCGATCACCCATAGGCTGAACGCCAGGCGCCGCTGTGCATCGCCGCGTTCCTCGCCCGGCATCCCCTTGACCATCGCATCGAGCTCGACGAGCCCGTCGAGCGCCGCCGTCAGGGCGGGCGTCGTCCAGAGCCTGGCCTGATCGAGCAGGCGGTCCGCCCGAAACTGGCTGTTGATCCCCATCGCCTTGGCCGCTGCCGGCAGGCGCTCGCCGGCGGCCATCCGGTCCCCGAGCTCGAGCAGCTCACGGACACGCCGATGGAGGACCGCGAGCAGGACCGGCTCCGGCGTCGTCTCGAGCAGCCGATCGAGGAACTCGAGGGCGCGCTCGACGCGTCGCTCGCCGACCGCATCGGTGAACGCCCAGACCGAGCCCGGCACCGCCTCCGCGACGAGGTCACGGACGTCGTCCGGCCGGATCGGCTCGCTGTCCCGGTAGAGGGCGAGCTTGTCGAGCTCCATCGAGGCGATCCGCGTCTGCTGACGCCGCTCGGCGTCGCCCTCCTGGACGAACCCGCCAACGCGTTCTGCGAGCGCCTTGGCCGCCCCGGGCGCGAGGGTGAGCCCGCGGTCGCGCGCCTGCGCCTCGATCCAGCCCGTGAGCGCGCCGCCTTTTGGCGAGGGGAAGCCGCGGACAGTCCCGCCCGCCGCCCTGATCGCGTCGGCCAGGCGTTTCTGTGCGGGCTCCTTCGCCCCCGACTGGCTGGCTTCGAGGACGACCAGCCCATTCCCCGGCGCGACCAGCCCGATTGATGCGAGGAACGCGTCGCGATGCTCGTTCTTGACGGTGAGCGCACCGGCGTTCGACACGACCGCGAGCGTCCCACCACCGAACATCACTGGCGTGGCGATCCGTTCGTTGAGCCCCGCGATGAGCGTGGCCGCCTGGTTGCGATCGCCACGCACGATCCAGCGCTCCATCGGCGCGCCACTCTCCGCCGCGAGCGCGGCCTCGAGCCGGTCGAGCGCGCGCGACGCGGAGAGCTCGTCATCGCCGAAGAAATAGGCGAGCGGCGAGGTGGTCATCGGTCTGTCGTCCCTGTCCCAGCATCCCGGAGCGCGCGCCTGGTCCAGGCAAGCCGCCGGACGTCGCGTGGCTCGACGCCGGCAGCACGGCAGACGTCGAGCTCGAGGCGCGCGGCTCGGCCCCGTACAGCCCGCATTGCGTCGTGGTCCCATCCTGCATTCCGGCCGTCCCCGCTCACGGTCGGATAGCGCCGGCGCCACGATGCGAAGCGGGTGTCCATCGACTCGAGCCGCTGGCCCGCGCGCTTGTCGGCGTACGCGACGATCCGCTCCTCGCGCGACGCGAACGCCGCCCAGCGCCGGAAGCCGTCGCCGTCGAGCAGGCGCGTGACCGGGTGACCGGCCACGGCCCGCGACAGTTCCGGATGGCCATGCCGGGTCAGCCACGCCGCGGAACCATCACCGTGGGAGAGCGCACGCGCCGGGTCGTCGGCTGGGAGCAGCTTATCGACGTCATGGAGGAGCGCGGCAGACTCGACGAGGCGGCGATCGACCGGCGTACCCCGCGCGTCGATCCGTGCGGCGAGCCACGCCGCGACCTCCGCCACCGCGCGGGCGTGTCGCACGAACCAGGGTGGGGGATCGAGTGAGAGGAGGAGCGTCGCGGCGTCCACCCGCCCAGGCACCGTCATCGTCTCGATGGTACCCGACAGCCCGGACCGAGCCTGGGGCTGCGGGGACCGCGGCCGAGGCGGGCGCGCGAGGCGGTGTCGGCGGTACGGTCTCCGCAATCAACGAGGTGACGGGGATCGCGCACAGGAATGCCAAGCCCGACGGCGCTGTGGCGCCTGGCGCGGCGCCCAGCGCACGCGCCGCAGTCGCCGTCTCGGTCCTTGGTGGCGTAAGTGCGGCGGGCCGACCACCCTCAGCCCGCACCGTCATCGCGGCAGGCTCGAACCCGACGACGACCGTGCCGTCGAGATCCGTCCGCAGAACGCGCGCGCCCGAGGCGGCGAGACGGTCGAGCGTCGCCCTGGCGGGATGCCCGTAGGGGTTTCCGGTACCCGCAGATGCGACGGCGACGGCCGGTCGCACGGCATCGACGAACGCCTGGGTCGTCGCCGTCTTGCTCCCGTGGTGCGCGACCTTGAGCAGATCGACGTGCGGCAGCCCGTCCTGGAGCAGCGATGGATCGATGCCTTCCTCGACATCGCCCATCAGGAGGAAGCGGCGCTCCCCGACCTGGCCGAGCAGGACGACCGAGACGTTGTTGATGCCGGTGCCGCCGTC
>JBDTNS010000111.1:0-6853 GCA_039933675.1 Chloroflexota bacterium | reverse complement strand
GAGGCGGAGGTGGCTGAGGCGGAACCCGGGTCCGTGCCGGAACCCGAGATCGCGCCCGAGCCGGGGTTCGCGCCCGAGATCGCGCCCGAGCCGGAGATCGCGCTTGAGCCCAAACGCCGCCGCTCGTTCCTGGACCGGCTCCTCCGCCGACAGTGAAACGGCGGTCCATCCCTCCGCAACGCCACGGCGGCGACCGCGCTTTCGCCGTATATCACCAACATTCGTCGAATGCGACAGCGACGGCGCCCGAGGGGACCGCGGAGGCCTGATCTGAGCGTGAGGCGAGCGTTCGCACCGGCTTTCGAACGGGTTGGCCTCGCATTGGACGAATCCCGCTCACGTCCGACAGAAACAGGCAGCCAGGGCGCTTCCGGGCCGAGCGAACCCTGACCGCGTATCGTTCGCAGGCATGACGAGGATCCTGGTGACCGGCGGTGCCGGGTATGTCGGTTCGGTTTCCGCCGAGGCGCTCGTGGCGGCCGGCCACGACGTGGTCGTGCTCGATGACCTGACCACCGGCCACCGCGGCGCCATCCCCGAGGGCGCCACGTTCCACGAGGGAACCTACACGGACCGAGACGCGCTTACGGACCTCCTCCGGACCGAGCGGATCGAGGCGATCCTCCACTGCGCGGCGCGCTCGCTGGTCGGCGAGTCGATCGTCGACCCGGCGAAGTACTACCGCGACAACGTCGCGGGCGGCATCGCCCTCCTCGAGGCCGCCCGTGCGGCCGGTGTCGGTCGCCTTGTCTTCTCGTCAACGGCGGCGGTCTACGGCGTTCCGGACGCGACGCCGATCCCCGAGGATGCCCCGCTCAGCCCGATCAACCCGTACGGCGAGTCGAAGCGGACCTTCGAAGGCGCGCTCGCCTGGTATGGCCGCGCCTACGGCTTGCGCAGCGTCTCGCTCCGCTACTTCAACGTTGCCGGCGCGACCGAACGCCTCGGCGAGGCCCACGACCCCGAGACCCATCTGGTCCCGAGCGTCCTTGCCGCCGCCGAGGGCCGCCTCGACCTGACCATCTTCGGGGACGACTACCCGACGCCGGACGGCACCTGTATCCGGGACTACATCCACGTCGCCGACCTGGCCGACGCGCATCTGCGCGCGATCGAGGCGACGGTACCCGACGACCCCCGAACCGACGACGCACTCGTGTGCAACCTTGGGAACGGTGGCGGGTTCTCGATCCGCGAGGTCCTCGCGGCGGCCGAGAGCGTGGTCGGTCGCCCGATCCCGTTCACCGTGGGTCAGCGCCGTCCTGGCGATCCACCGGTCCTCGTGGCGCGCTCGGAGCGTGCGGCCGAGGTCCTGGGTTGGCGCCCGACCCGGCCGAGCCTGAGGGAGATGGTCGGCTCGGCCTGGGCGTGGCGCCAGTCACATCCGCGCGGTTACGAGGATTGACCGGCCGAACATGAAGGGGCCCCTCGCCGGCCCTCTATGCGTTGCCACGGGGCGAGAGGCCAAGGGACCCGCTCGAGCCACTCAAACCCTCAGGCCAGGCTGTCGCCCGATGGACTGGCGCAAACGGACTACCGCGGCTCGAGAGGCCCCGCCGCCGGCGCGAGCCGTTCCGGCGGGGCAACCGGCCCCATCTCGCTCGGAAGAATCGTTTCGCCGGAACCGGCCCAATCGTCGCGAACCGGCCAGACCAGCCACAAACCGATGATCATCGTGACGAGCAGGCTGAGCACGGCGACCTGGTAGGCGCCGTTCCCGAGCGTCCCGAGCAGCAGGAAGAGGATGACCCCGTAGAGGGTCTGGCCGACGACCTGGCTCCCCTTTCCGACCAGCCCGTAGATCCCGAAGAACTCACCGATCCGCTCGGGCGGTGAGAGTCGGACGAGCAGCACCCGGTCCGCCACCTGGACGCCGCCGAGGCCGCTCCCGAGGATCGCACCGGCAACCAGGAATGGGACAAGTCCGGCCGCCCCGAACCCGATCGCAATCCCGCCGAGCACGAGTCCCACCGCCCAGGAGATGAGGACCCAGATCAGGGTCCGCTTCGGGCCGTGCCGATCGACCAGCCAGCCCCACACGAAGCTCATGGCGATCGCCACGAGGGTGAGCAGGAGGAGGATGACGTTGGCGATCCGCGCGGTCATCCCGAGCGCTTCGACGATGACCACGCTCATCACGACGATGACCGTGTTGACCGCGTCCGAATAGAAGAAGCGTCCCAGCAGGAAGCGGCCCAGCCCGGGAACCGCGCGTGCGTGCTCGATCGATCGCCGCAGCTGTCCGAACGAATTGCGGATGTCCGCCGCGGTCAGGCTCGGCTCCCCGGATCGCCGCGGATCGCGCACGAAGACAAAGATCGGGATTGCGAAGAGCAGGAAGAGGATCGCCGTAAGCCGGAACCGATCGGCCACCGGGATGTCGACAAAGGCGATCAGCAGCCCGACGAAGACCGTGCCGCAATACCCGATACCCGTCCCGATCCCCGACAGCTTCCCCCGGCTTCCCGGGCGACTGACCGTCTTGAGCGACGCGTCGTAGTAGATGAGCGCGGCCTGGTACGCGAAGTTCGCGACGATGAACAGACCGAGTCCGGCCACCGGGGGCACATCTGCGATGAAGAAGGTCGCCCCGATGCAGAGCGCCGTAAAAGCGAGCAGGAACGGCATCCGACCCGCACCACGATCGGACAGGGCGCCGAGGATCGGCGAGACGAGGGCATTGATCCCGACGCTGACGACGACCGCGACCGACAGCAGCGCGTTTCCGTCGCGCTCACCGAACCGGTCGACGAGATAAAGCCCGATCGCGCCGGAGACGACGGCGAACGAGAAGATCGTGTTCGCGAAGTCGTACAGCGCCCACGAGGCCGGCACGATCGCCCGCCCGCTTGGGGTCATCCCGGCGAGCCCGCGGCGACGCGTGGATCCGACGTTCGGCTCGGGCGCCGCCGGCGACGTCCCGGAGCTCGCGGCGCTCGTCACGGGCCGATGATAGACGCGGCCGACCGGGTAGGATTTGCCGATGACGCACGACCCCCGCGAGCTCGTCCGCTCCATCCGTCCGCAGGTCTATGGAACCGGATCGCCGTTCAAGATCAGCGACCCGCTCATCGAGCCACTGTGGACCGGGATGCGCGTGCTTGCCGGGATCGACCCGACGGGGACGACGCTCCTCGATGCCGACGGCGTCGAGATCGACGGGATGGAGGCGATCGTCGACGGCCTCACGGCCGCGGCGCGCGAAGAAGACGATGGTCTGGTGCTCGATGGCTTCATCACCAGACAGCCGGGCCAGGACATCAAACGCGCCGTCTGGTCCGACGAGATGCCCTCGATGGGTCGCATGCTCGGGCTGCGCCGAAACCGTGCAGTCGACACGATCAAGCTCAAGGAGGCGGCGCTCACCGAGCACGCGTTCGAACCCGACGACGTCCTGACGTTCGTCGCCATCGACCTCCTGTGGCTCGACGACACGCCACTCCTCGATGTCCCGCTCCTCGAGCGCCGGCGCCTGCTCGGCAGCGTCCTCGGCGAATCGGCGGTCGTTCGGCTCGGCGCGTTCATCCGGCCGCCGATCGATCATTGGGTCCATTCCTGGCGCGCGCAGGGCTTCGGCGGGCTGACCTACAAGGGCGCCAACAGCCGCTATCTTCCGGGCCTGCCGAACCCCGACTGGCTGGTGGCCGGGATGCCGCACCGCTGAGGTGGTACGGTTGGCACGATGCCCTCAACCACGCTCACACCGGCGATCCGCGAGGAGATCGAGCGGCTCGGCCGGGCCGACATCATGGTCGGGATCCCAAGTTTCAAGAACGCGGCAACGATCGGCTATGTCGTCCGGGCCGCGCAGGCGGGTCTCGTCCAGTACTTCCCGGACCTCCATCCGGTAGTCGTCAACTCGGACGCAGGCTCGCCCGACGGGACCGGTCGCGTTGTGGTCGAGACCGAACCGCCCGACTACATCGAGCAGATCCTCCTCGTCCGGCCGACCAACAAGCTCGAGCGCGTCAGCCTGACCTATCCCGAGATCGACGGGGTCGGGGGCAAGGGCGCAGCCCTGCGGACCATCTTCGAGATCGCGAACGCCCTGCAGGTGCAGGCGCTCGTCGTCGTCGATTCGGACCTGCGCTCGATCGTCCCCGAATGGATCGAGCTCCTCGCGGGGCCGATTCTCAAGGGCGGCTACGACTTTGTCGCACCGCTCTACGCGCGCTACAAGTACGACGGCACCATCACGAACACCGTCACCTACCCGCTCACCCGGGCGCTCTACGGCCACCGGATCCGCCAGCCGATCGGCGGCGACTTCGGGGTCTCGGGTGATCTCGTCCGGCACTATCTCGAGCTCGACGACTGGACCCCCGAGATCAGCAAGTTCGGGATCGACATCTGGATGACGACGTCGGCGATCACCGCCGGCTTCGCGGTTTGCCAGACACGCCTGGGGGCAAAGATCCACGATCCGAAGGACCCAGGCTCCGATCTCGGGCCGATGTTCCGGCAGGTCGTCGGGACGATCCTGCAGCTCGCCAACCGCTATCCCGACCACTGGCTGTCGATCCGGGGCAGCCACGACGTCCCGGCCTACGGTTTCGAGCGCGTCATCGACCCGCCGCCGCTCGAGGTCAACACGCTCCGCCTCCTCTCCGAGTTCCATGTCGGCTCGCTGACCCTCGCCGACACGTGGGCGCGGATGCTCGCGCCGGCGACGCTTGAGACGGTCATGGAGCTGGCCGCCGATGCGGGCCGGCTGGAGGATTCGGCGCGGGGCCGGCTCGGGGTTGGCGGCGACGTCGCGTCGACCAGGGCCACAACGCTCGAGATGGCCGACGCGGTCGCCGCGTTCCATTTCCCGGACGATGTCTGGGCACGCGTGGTCTACGACCTGATCATCGCGGCGCGCGACCCGAAGCCCTCGCTCGAGGCGATCGTGGCATCGCTCGTCCCGATCTACTTCGGTCGGGTGGGGAGCTTCGTCATCGAGAACCGCAACGTCACGACCGAACAGGCCGAGGAACGCGTCGAGCGTCAGGCCCGCGAGTTCGAGCTCCTGAAGCCGTATCTCGTGGGTCGCTGGAAGGAAGCCGAGGCTGCGGCCACGGCACGCTCGGCCGCCGGGGCCACGCCGGACGGGACGAACCGATGATCGCCAAGGCCCCACTCCCAGCACGCATCCTCATTCCGGTCGCCAACCCGATGACCGCGGAGGAGCTGATCCGGCTTGGGGCCGCGATGCTCGACCGGCGCGCCGGCGAGCTCTCCGCGCTCGGGATCGTCGAGGTCCCGGAGGGCATGCCGCTCTCCGAGGGCGCGACCCGTGCCCGCCACGCTCGTCGCCTCCTCCAGCGCGTCCTCGATTACGCGCCGGACGGCACCACGATCCACCCGATCGTCCGGATCGGCCGGCACGCCGCCGAGGGGATCATCGAAGCCTCGGGCGAGCAGGAGGCCGATCTCATCATCTTCGGCTGGGGCGGACGCACTGCCGCGGGACGCGACGGCAACGGCCCGACCGTCTTCTCGCCGACGATCGACGAGGTCGTGCGCGATTCGCCGTGCGACATCGCGGTCGTCAAGCAGCGCGGCACGAAGGAGATCCGGCGGGTCCTCGTCCCGGTTCGCGGCGGACCGCACGCCGAGCTGGCGATGCACTATGCCGATGCGATCGCACAGCATCACGACGCCACGGTCATCGTCCTCCACCTCGTCCCGCCCGGGATCACGCTGGCGGTCCGCGCCCAGGCTGAGCGGGCACTGGCGGCGTTCGTCAAGCAGCACATCTCCGGTCGGAGCGAGGCCGTCCTGCGCGAGGCGCCCAACGTCCGCAACGCGATCCTGCGCGAGGCGGAAAAGGCCGATCTGGTTGTGATGGGCGCCTCGGCGGCGCCCGGCGCCGCCGGTGAGGCGTACCTGTTCGGGGCGATGCCCGAAGCGATCGCCGCCCGGGCTCGATCGACCGTGATGGTCGTCAAGACCCGCGAATCGATTGAGCGGACGACGTTCGACCAGCTCGCCGCCCGGGCCGAGACGCTCGCAGCCGCCGACCGGGCCGCCGAGGAGGCGCGTGCCGTCCCGGTCCGGGTGGAACGCTGGTTCGGTGAATCGAACTTCCACCACGCCGAGTTTGCCGACCTGCGTCGTCTCGTGACGCTCAAGGAGAAGCAGAAGCTGACGATCAGCCTGGTCCTCCCGACGCTCAACGAGGAGGAGACGATCGGGCCGATCGTCCGCCGCGCGATACGCGAGATGGTCGGGCGGGTTCCGCTCCTTGACGAGATCCTCGTCATCGACTCCTCGTCGACCGACCGGACGCGCGAGATCGCCGAAGCCGAGGGCGCCCGCGTCGTCCAGCATCCCGACGTGCTGGCGCGCTACGGGTCGTTCGTCGGCAAGGGCGAAGCGCTCTGGAAGTCGGTCTACGAGACGACCGGCGACATCATCGTGTGGGCCGACACCGACGTGAAGAACTGGCATCACCGGATGGTCTACGGGACACTCGGGCCGCTCCTGCACGAGCCGCGGCTCCAGTACGTCAAGGGCTACTACCAGCGCCCGATCGTCGAGGGCGGCGTGCTCAAGGAGGGCGGCGGTGGCCGCGTCACCGAGCTCGTCGCGCGGCCGCTCATCAACCTCTTCTACCCGGAGCTGTCCGGGATGATCCAGCCGCTCTCCGGGGAGTACGCGGGGCGACGGTCGCTGCTCGAGGCGATCCCGTTCTTCACCGGCTATGCCGTCGAGATCGGCCACCTGATCGATGCGACGGAGCGGCTCGGGATCGAGGGCCTCGGGCAGGTCGACCTCGAGCGCCGGGTCCATCGCAACCAGGAGCTCGAGGGGCTGTCGCGGATGTCGTTCGTCATCCTCCAGGCCGTCATGAAGCGCATCGAGGAGC
>JBDTNS010000110.1:0-6854 GCA_039933675.1 Chloroflexota bacterium | reverse complement strand
TGCCGGTCCCGGTCTGGGCGCCGGCGAGGACGTCACGGCCGGCGAGGACGAGCGGAATGGCCTGGCTCTGGACAGGGGTGGGTTCCGTGTAGCCCTGGGAGGCAACGGCACGGAGAAGCTCGGGCGACAGCCCAAGGGTATCGAAGGACATTGGGAGAAAGACTCCTGACGAGGCCCTCCCGCACGTGCGGGGCCCGGTCAGGGCGAAGGTGTGGATCGGGGTCGAGACGGTGAGTTACCGGGGCGCTGACCGGAGCACCCTTCGAGCACGAAGGCCGTCAGCATAGCCGATGTCGGCCCGAAGCGCCCTAGTCCTTCCGTTCGAGGATCGGGCGCGCTGTCTCCGGGTCGTCCACCACGAACGCGAATGTGGCGCGATCGCCCCAGCGGCCGAGGAAGAGGTGGCCGTAGATGTTGACGTTGGCGTCGGCCAGTGCCCGGGCGAGGCGGGCCATGCCGCCCGGCCGGTCGTCCACCTCGGCCAGGATCGACTCGCCCTCGATGTAGGTGTAGCCGTTGTCGTCGAGGACGGCCTTGGCGGTCTCGTCGTCGGCGGTCGTCATGATCACGTGGCCGCTGTCGCCCATGCTCCCGCCGCCGATCGCCCGCAGGTCGACGCCGCGGGCCGCGAGGGCCTCGGCGAGGGTCGCCATCGCGCCGGGCTCATTCTTCAACTGGACGACGAACTGCTTGGCCATTGGCGTCATCGTAGCGTGCTACGGTCGCAATCGTGACCCCGCCCTATCCGGCCCCGATCGTCGCGACATTGGCCGATCTGCAGCCCGCGGTCGCGGCGGGCCTTGACCGTGCCGTTACCCAGCCGGGCGAGCGAGCGACGACGCTCGCGGCCGGGATCCCGTTCTCCTCGATCGCCTGGGGCGAGCCCGGGGCAAGGCCGCTCGTTCTCGTCCACGGCGTGACGGCCTCGGCACGGATCTGGTGGCGGATCGGTCCCGCACTGGCGGCCTCGGGACGGCGGGTCATCGCCGTGGACCTGCCGGGTCACGGCCTGACCGGGCACTGGCGGGGCCACCACCGGTTCCGCGACAACGCCGCCGACCTCGCGGCATGGATTCGCGCCGCCGGCCTGGACGTGCCCGATACCCAGGTCGTCGGTCACAGCTGGGGCGCGATGACGATCGCGGCGCTGCCCCGTGTCGGGATCCGCCCGGCGACGCTCGTCCTGCTCGATCCGCCGGCGGTGCCGCACGCGTTCATCTCGCAGATGGCCAACGACCCGGCCGAGCAGCCGGACCGTGACCTCGCCTCGGCGGTCGCCAAGGTGGCCGGGCAGAACCCCGCGTGGACTGGCGAGGACGTCCTGGCCAAGGCCGAGGCGCTCGTCCAGCTGGACCTCGACGCGGCGCGTGCGGTCCTGCTCGACAACGGCGACTGGGACGGCGGGCTGGCCGACCTCTCCGATCCGGCAGCCGCCGGGATCCCAACCTGGCTCGTCCGCGGCGATCCGGCGGCCGGCGGCTATGTCCCGGACGTAGCGATATCGGCATTCGCGGCGCGGATCGGCGCCGATCACATCCTGACCATCGCCGACGCCCCGCACGCGCCCCAGCGAACCCACCCCGAGGCGCTCACCGTCGCGCTGTTGCGCGCGCTGGCCTGACGCCCGCGGCCGACATCCTCGCTCAGGGGCCTCGACGGATGGCGATCGCGCGCCGGTAGGCCTCGAGGTAGCGCGGCGCCGAGCCGGTCACCCATTCGAAATCGACCGCCATCGCTCGATCGAGGAGCCCCTCCCAGGCCTCGCCGCCGGCCGATCGCAGGCGCATCGCGCGATCGCACGCCTCGAGCAGGCGCGCCGTCGTCGCGCCCGAGAAGCTGAACCCCGTCCCGGCGCCCGGATGCGTCGTCTCATCGATGACGGTGTCGGCGAGGCCGCCCGTCCGGTGGACGATCGGCGGCGTCCCATAGCGGAGGGCGATCATCTGGCCCTGGCCGCACGGCTCGAATCGCGAGGGCATTGCGAAGAAGTCGGCGCCGGCATAGATCTTGCGGGCCATCACCCGGTCGAACCGCTCGATGAAGGCGACCTGCCGCGGATGTTCCGTGGCGATCGCCCGGTACGGGTCGGCCAGATCCGGGTGGCCGCTCCCCTGGACGATCAGCCGCGCGCCGCGCTCGAGGAGGGCCGGGGCCGCTCCTGCCAGCAGGTCGAAGCCCTTCTGGGGATCGAGCCGGCCGATCATCCCGATGACGGCGCCGTCATCGTCCGAATCGAACCCGTTGCGGGCAAGGAGGTCCGTGCGGCAGGTGGCCTTGCCGGATCGATCCTCGCGCGAATACAGCGCCGCCAGGTCCGCATCGGTCGCTGGATCCCAGACCGTGGTGTCGAGACCGTTGAGGATCCCGAAGAACCGGTCGTTCTTGGCCAGAAGGGCGCTGTCGAGACCCATCCCGAAGTCGGGCGTCAACGCCTCGGCGGCGAAGCCCGGCGAGACGGTGTTGGCGAGCTCGGCTCGCTCGATCCCCTCGTGGAGCAGGTCGAGACCGTCGGCACCCGCGGCGACGACGCCATCGCCGGGACGCAGCCCGAGCTGGCCGAGCGCATTCAGCGGGACCCAGCCGTGATAGGCGAGGTTATGGAGCGTGATCAAAACGGCAGCGGGACCAATGACCGCGTCATCCGCGTAGCGAGCGTCGCGGAAGATTGCCGCCGGGGCCGCGTGCCAGTCGTGCAGGTGAAGGACGTCGATCGGTCGCCCATCCGCCCGGAGTGCCTCGAGGGCGGCGCGGCAGAAGAGCCCGAACCGCCACGCGTTATCCGGGTAGTCGCCCGCCGCGTCGCCGTAGTAGCCGTCGCGGTCGAACGCCGCGGGATGGTCGATCAGGCGCAGCCGGTAGCCGTCGGCCGCGACATCGACGACGTCGACCGAGGTATTCCCGGTCGGGGCGCGCGGGTCGGGGACGCGGAGCCTGACCGTCCGCTCGATGCGGGTTGGCTGGGGCATCCCCCGGTAGCGCGGCAGGAAGACGTCCACCGGCGTCTCGAGCTCATCCGCGCCCATCTCGCCCAGTGCCCGCGCCAGCGCGTCGAGCACGTCGGCGAGACCGCCGGTCTTGGCCCATGGCTCGCACTCGGAACTCAGCATGGCCACGCGCATCGGCATCCCCCGCATCGTACCCGCCCGCCCCCGCTATCATGCCGCCACATGGACCCCGTTCGCGTCGCATCGATCCCGGCCGCGAGCTTCCCGCTCCCGCCCCGGCTCGAAGGCCTTCGACGCCTCGCCTATAACCTCCACTGGGCCTGGGACCCGCGGACGCGCGGCCTGTTCAACCTGATCGACCGGACCGCGTGGGCGCGCTATCGAAACCCGATCCCGGTCATCAGCGGACCGACCGAATGGTCGCGCCTTCTCGACGACGCCCGGTTCCTGGCCGAGTACCAAGACGTCCTGGCCGAGTTCGACGGTTACATGGCGAACGGCTCGGGGCACTGGTTCCAACGCCGCTACGGTGATTCGCTGCCCGGCCCGATCGCCTATTTCTGCGCGGAGTACGGCCTCCACGAGTCGCTCGGGATCTACTCGGGCGGTCTCGGGGTCCTCGCCGGCGACCACATGAAGACCGCGAGCGATATGGCGCTCCCGGCGATCGGTGTCGGGTTGCTCTACCGGAAGGGCTATTTCCGCCAGGCGATCGATGCCGACGGCCACCAGGAGCACGACTACCCCGACTACGACCTGAGCCGCCTTCCACTCGGCCGCGTCCAGGACGCCTCCGGGGTGCCGCTGACGGTCACGCTCGAGCTGCCGGGACGCAACCTCTCCGTCGCCGTCTGGCTTGCCCAGGTCGGGCGGATCCCGGTCCTCCTGCTCGACACCGACCTCCCGGAGAACGCCGACTCGGACCGGCCGATCACGAACATCCTGTACGTGCGCGGGCGCGAGATGCGACTCCACCAGGAGCTGGTGCTCGGGATCGGCGGAGTACGGGCGATCCGGGCGCTCAGGCTGACGCCGTCGGTCTGGCACCTCAACGAGGGCCACTCCGCGTTCCTGCTCGCCGAACGTGCCCGCGAGTACGTGGCGGAGAAGGCGTCGCTCGACGAGGCCTGGCAGCATGTCCGCAGCGACAGCGTCTTCACGATCCACACACCGGTTTCCGCCGGGAACGAGCGCTTTGACGCCGATCTCGTGCGACGGGTCGCCGGTCCCATGCTCGATGCCGGTGGCGTTCCGGTCGAGAAGGTGCTCCAGCTCGGTCTCGGTGTCGACAAGGACCCCGACGGCTTCGACATGACCGCGTTCTCGCTCCGTTTGACACATGGCGCGAACGCTGTCAGCCACCTCCATGCGGTGACCGCCAACGCGACGTGGAACGAGGTCATCGACCACTCGATCCTCGGCATCACCAACGGGATCCACGGCCCGACCTGGATCGGCGAGCCGATCGACACCCGGCTCAAGCGCCTCGGCGGCGACCTCGCCGATCTTGACGAGAGCACGGAGAACGGGCGGTTCTGGGAGCGGATCGAGCGTGTCCCCGGGCGCGAGCTGTGGGACGCCCACCTGCGCCAGAAGCGCGAACTGGCACATTTCGCCCGAGGCCGGCTGCGCAGCCAGTTTGCGAGGCACGGCGAAGCGCCGTCGGTCCTGGCCGAGCTCGAAAACGCACTCGATCCGGATGTCCTCACGATCGGCTTCGCACGCCGGTTCGCGACCTACAAGCGGGCCGGGCTCCTGTTCAGCGACATCGACCGGCTGGCGAAGATGCTGGCCGACGGCGATCGTCCGGTGCAGGTCGTCTTCGCCGGCAAGGCCCACCCCGCCGATCGCCCCGGCCAGCGCGTCATCCAGGAGATCTTCCAGCGGTCGCGCTCGCCGCAGCTCCGCGGCCGCGTGTTCATCCTCGAGGACTACAACATGCGCGTCGCACGGTTCCTCGTCCAGGGCGTCGATGTCTGGCTCAACAATCCGCGACGGCCGCTCGAGGCGTCCGGGACGTCCGGGATGAAGGCCGCGCAGAACGGCGTTCCAAACGTGAGCGTTCTCGACGGCTGGTGGGATGAGGGCTTCGAGGGGGACAACGGCTGGGCGATCGGCGGCCGCGAGATGGACCCCGACGAAGCGGCCCAGGATTGGCGCGACGCCCAGGATCTCTACCGGATCCTCGAGGAGCAGATCATCCCGAGCTACTACGACCGCGGCGTCGACGGACTCCCGCTCCGCTGGCTCGCCGTCATGCGCCGGGCCATGGCCACCGCTCTGTGGAACTTCTCGACGACGCGGATGCTCCACGAGTACACCGAACTGCTCTACCTCCCGGCGGCCGGGGTCCCCGTCGTCCAGGCCGCCGCCGGGACGACCGTCACCGAAGCCGGCTGACGGGATCAATCGCGTGGCCTCGCGTATCTCGCTGGCGCTCGCCTTTCACAATCACCAGCCGGTCGGCAACTTCGGCTGGGTCCTCGCCGAGGTCTACGAGAAGGCGTACGAGCCGATGGTCGCCGCGCTCGAGCGCCATCCGCACGTCCGGCTCTCGCTCCACTACTCGGGTCCGCTGCTCGAGTGGCTGCGCATCGAGCGGCCGGAGTTCATCGCCCGGGTCCGCGCCCTCGAGGCCCGCGGGCAGGTCGAGATCCTTGGCGGCGGCTACTACGAACCGGTCCTCGCGTCGCTCCCCGAGCGGGACCGGATCGGGCAGGCGCGCCGCATGGCCGACGAGCTCGAGGCGCTCTTCGGGCGGCGGCCGGCCGGCGCGTGGCTCGCCGAACGCGTCTGGGAGCCGGACGTCCCTACCTCGCTGGTGGCCGCCGGCTACGACTGGACGATCCTCGACGATGCGCATTTCCGTGCGGCGGCGATCCCGGAGGAGGACCTGTGGGGGCCGTACACGACCGATGACCAGGGCAAGCTTCTGCGCGTCTTCGGAACGGAGCAGGGCCTGCGCTACCGGATCCCGTTCCGCGAGCCCGAGGAGGTGATCGACTACCTGCGCGCGCACGCGACCGCGGGCGGCGAGCGGGTCGGGATGATGGGCGACGACGGCGAGAAGTTCGGTGCCTGGCCGACGACCTGGGAACATTGCTGGGGCGAAGGCAAGTGGGTCGACCGGTTCTTCGAGCTCCTTCGGGCGAATGGCGACTGGCTGACGACGACGACGCCGTCCGCGTGGCTGGCGGAGCATTCGCCGATCGGTCGCGTCTACGTCCCGACCGGGTCGTACATCGAGATGGGGGCATGGGCGCTGCCGCCCGGCGAAAGCCGCGCCTTCACGGCCGTGCTCGAGGCCGCGGTGGCCCAGGATCGCCCTGAGGCGCGCTGGCTGCGCGGCGCGTCGTGGCGCAACTTCCAGGTCAAGTACCGCGAGGTCAACGACCTCCACAAGCAGATGCTGCGGGTCAGCGACCTCGTCGAGGCGATGCCACGTGGCAGGGGCCGCGACGTCGCCCGCGATGACCTGTATGCCGGCCAGTCGAACGACCCGTACTGGCACGGCCTGTTCGGCGGGATCTACCTTCCCGACCTCCGCGTGGCCGCGCTCCATCGTCTCATCGCCGCCGAGGATCGCGCGCTTGGCGGCCCGGGAGCGGCCGCGGAGTCTGGCCTGCTTCTCGACCTCGACCTCGACGGGAGCGACGAAGCCCTCCTCGTCGGCGACGGACAGATCGTCGCGGTCAAGCCCGACCAGGGCGCGGGCATCGGGCGCTGGGACATCCGCGCGGCCGCGCATCCGCTTTCGGCCGTGATGCGGCGCCGGCCAGAGGCGTACCACGAGAAGGTCCGCCAGCACGATCGAGCCGGGCGCGCACCCACGGGCGCCTCAGACGAGCCGAACGATGACGCGCTGGCCTCCATCCACGACATCGTGATGGTGAAGCAGGAAGGCCTCTC
>JBDTNS010000109.1:0-6876 GCA_039933675.1 Chloroflexota bacterium | reverse complement strand
GAGCGTGGCGATGGACGCTGACCCGACGATTCGCGAGCGCCACAATGAGACTGGCCAGCGTCGCCTCCTGCGTGATGCCGAGCTCCTCGCGGAGCGCATCGCGATCTGCGTCGCGGCCGGCGACCCGGACCCGGCGCGCGAGTACGCGGAATGGACCGCGCCCCTCTATCGCCGCCGTCGAGTCCCGATGGACGACCTGGTTGCGCTGTGCGAGGGCCTCCGGGCCGCCCTCCCGAGCGTCCTCGCGCCGGGCGAGATCGGGGCCGCCTCCGCCGCCCTCGATTCGGCCATCGGGGCCTACCGCTGGCATCGACGGATCGCGGGAGATGCGCGCAAGAAGAACGCCTTCCTGCAATTCCTCTACAAGGGCGGCTGACGATGACGATCAAGTGGGTCCAGCAGGATCCGCTCGTGATGAACGGCGAGCCCTTCTGCTACAACTCCAGGTTGACCGTCAGGCAGCTCCTGGAGCTCCGCGCCAACGGGTACGACCTCACGCGCGTGCTCACCGACCACCCCGAGCTCCGCGTCGTGGGCGTCGCGGCCGCC
This sequence comes from Chloroflexota bacterium, assembly GCA_039933675.1. Lineage (GTDB taxonomy): Bacteria > Chloroflexota > Limnocylindria > Limnocylindrales > CSP1-4 > SPCO01. The sequence goes on along the minus strand of JBDTNS010000109.1, from coordinate 6,327 downwards.
TACGCCTTCGCGGCGGATCATCGCGAGCGCTACGCCGACTTCTTCGAGGCCGACGGATCGCTGATCGGTCCCGGCTACACCGACGCTGAAGCCGCCATCCTGCCCTCCCAGTACCGGATCCCTGGCATCGTGACGAGCGCGGTCGGTCCAACCGCCTGACTGCTGCCGGCCTGCGCCGGAGAGCCCCGGCGCACCTGGTGGTACGCTCAGGCGACACACCCGGAGACCTGAATGACCGATAGCACGACCCAGACCCCAGGAGCGGCGGCCACGCCCGTCGCCGAACCCGCGGGCTTCGATCCGGAGCGGCGCGCGACCGAGCTCGCGATTCTCGATGCGCTGCGTGCGGTCGTCGATCCCGAGATCGGGATGAACGTCGTCGAGCTCGCGCTGATCAAGCAAATCCTGCTGGGGCCCGACTCGACCGAGATCAAGATGATCCTGACAACGCCCTTCTGCCCGTACGCCGGGTCGATGATCGCGCAGGTCAAGGAACAGGCGGAGTCCGTCGTCGAACACGACGTGAAAGTGACCCTGCTGGCCGAGCGCTGGGACCCGCGCGACGCCGGCCTGATGTGGTGACCACATGAGCCATGGAGAACGCGCCCCGATGAGCCAGAACCAATCGCCAAACCCGTTCTCGACCTCGCCGGCGACGCCGTCGATGCTCGGGGTCAGGCCGGATGCCCGGCTCGCGACGGCCTTCCTGACCCAATCGTTCGTCTGGATGTTCGCCGGCCTGCTGCTGTCGGCCGGCGTGGCATGGACCGTGCAGGGCAACGCGCAGCTCGTCGCGTTCGCTCGCGACAGCTTCTTCTTCCTGTTCATCGGCGCGCTGTTGCTCGTGGTGGCGATCAGTGCGGGGATCTCGCGGATCAATGCCAGCGTCGCGCTGCTGCTGTTCTTCGTCTATGCCGCGTCGCTCGGTGTCACGCTCGGCCTGATCGTCACGCTCTACAGCGGCGCTTCGGTCGTCACCGCGTTCCTGAGCGCCTCGGCGATGTTCGGCGCGGCGGCCCTGTACGGCGCCGTCACGAAGCGCTCCCTGGCGGGCCTCGGCGGGATCCTTTTCATGGGCCTGATCGGGCTGATGGTCGCGATGGTCCTGAACATCTTCCTCGCCAGCACGGCCATCAGCTGGGTCGTCTCGATTGTCGGGGTCGTGATCTTCACCGCCCTGACCGCGTACGACGTGCAGCGGATCGCCAGCGGCGACCTTGCGGCGATGACCGGGTCGATGGAGAAGGCAGCCGTGATCGGCGCACTGCGTCTCTACCTCGACTTCATCAACCTGTTCCTGTTCATGCTGCGCCTGTTCGGCGGGCGCAACTGACCGAGGCTCGGTGACGCGGCTGCGCGAGTGACCGCGCCGCGTCGCGCGGCGAGCAGGCGGGCGGCATCGCCGGCGGGTACCGGCCGCGAATAGAGGTATCCCTGGCCGACGTCGCAGCCGATCTCGCGCAGGATGTCGAGCTGTTCCTCCGTCTCGATCCCCTCGGCGACCACGCCGATGCGCAGTCCACGCGCGAGGGCGACCACCGCCTGCACGATCGAACGGTCCGTCTCGCTGGCCAGGCCGGCCACGAAGCTTCGGTCGATCTTGATCGTGTCGAGAGGCAGGTGCTTGAGGTACGACAGCGACGAGTAGCCGGTCCCGAAGTCGTCGAGCACGAGGCGCACCCCGAGCTCGCGCAACCGACCGAGTGTCCGGATCCCCGCCTCGGATTGGTCCATCAGGACGCTTTCCGTGATCTCGATCTCGAGCCCCTGGGGATCGAGCCCGGTTTCGGCGAGGATCGCCGCGACCGAGTCGACGAGGTCGGCCTGCGCGAACTGGCGACCCGACAGGTTCACCGACATGAACAGCCCGGGGCCATTCGGCCGAGCGTCCCGCCAGGCGCGCGCCTGTCGGCAGGCAGTCTCGAGGACCCAGCGGCCCAGTGGAAGGATCAGCCCGGTTTCCTCGGCCAGCGGGATGAACGAGAGCGGGGGCACCAGCCCGCGGACTGGGTGCTGCCAGCGCACGAGCGCCTCGAAACCGACGATCCGGTCGGTGACGAGGTCGATCAGCGGCTGGTAGTGGAGTCGGAGCTCGCCGCGCTCGATGCCCTGGCGCAGGTCGTTCTCGAGCTCGATCCGCTCGATCGTCTGATCGGACATCGACGGCTCGAACATGGCGTGGCGCTTCGACGGGTCCGCCTTCGCGTGGACCATCGCGATCTCGGCTTCGCGGAGCATCTCGTCCGGGGTCGATCGACCGGGCCGGCCGAGGGAGATCCCGATGGATGCGCTCATGAACCACTCGCGAGCGCCCATGGGGAACGGCGCCCGGAGCTCCGACTCGATCCGCTCGGCGATCGCAATTGCCTCGTCGGCGTCGGTGACCTCGTCGAGGATGATCCCGAACTCGTCCCCACCGAATCGAGCGACCGTATCGGCCGGGGGCAGGCACGCCACGAGGCGCTGTCCCACCGCGACCAGGAGCCGATCGCCGACAGTGTGGCCGACGCTCTCGTTGATGACCTTGAATCGGTCGAGGTCCAGCATGATCACGCCGACCTCGCCCGCCCCCTCCGGCCGCGACGACGCAAGCGCGCGGGCGATCCGGTCGGTCAGGAGCTCGCGGTTCGGCAGGCCGGTCGTCGGGTCGTACAGGGCGCCGCGCTTGGCGGCGTCCACGAGGCGCGCGTTGTCGAGGGCGATCGAGGCGAGCTGGGCGAAGCTGGTCAGGGCATCGATCTGGCGCTGTCCCCAGTTCCGTTCGATCTCGCCGGAGGCCAGGCCGAGCACGCCGACCACGCGACCGGCCGACATCAGAGGGACGCCGACGACCGCACCGATCGGGCCGCCGGGCAAGGTCAACGAGCGTCCCTTCCACGTGTCGTAGTCGTCGACGGCGGCCGGCCCGGATGTCCGGTAGACCTGTCCGGCCAGGCCGTCCTGGATGGACATCCGGTGCCCGATGAACGTGGAGAAGAGGCCCGTCCCGTGACGGATCACGAGCTCCTCGTCCCCGGGTTCGACGAGGTAGATGTAGCAATGCGGTGACCCGAGGAGCGAGCTCGCCCGGGTCATGATCGTCTCGAGCAGGACCGTCGGCTCGTGCCGGTCCAGCAGGGAGAGCGCCGTTTCGCCCAGCGCGCGCAGGTATGGGTCCGTATGTGGCTCGAGGCCGTCGGCCGAGCGTCCGACCGGCTTGGCGAGGTAGAGCGCCCGATCCGCGACGCCAACGAGGGCTTCCTTGGTCCGGCCGTCTTCGGGGAAGCACGCCACGCCGACGCTGATCGTCACCTGCGGCCCACCGGTCGCCTCCGAGAGCTCCGCGACGGCACGCCGGATCCGCTCGGCCACTTCGTGCGCGGCCGCTCGTTCGGCACCGGGCAGGATGACCGCGAATTCGTCGCCTCCGTAGCGATAGAGGCGATCGCCGTCCCGGGTGGCGGTGGCGAGCACCATCGCCAGCGCCGCCAGCAGCGCGTCGCCGGCTGGGTGGCCGCACGCGTCGTTGAAGGCCTTGAACGCATTCAGGTCGAGCATCAGGATCGAGATCGGGCGTCCGCCTCCGCCGGCGGCCACGGCTTCGCCAAGCTCTCGCTGGAATGAGCCGTGGTTGCGCAAGCCGGTCAGCGCGTCCTGTTCGGCGCGGACGCGGACCGCGCCGTGGATCTCGGCGTTCTGCAGCGCGATGGAGGCCTGCCCGGCGAAGAGCTGGGTCAACTCGAACTCATTGGCGCTGAAGGATGCTTCTGGTCCGCCCATCCGACCGATGTTGAGCGTCCCGATCGGTTCGCCGTTGACCAGGAGCGGCACGACGATCATCGCTTCGGGTTCGAATGGGGTCCCCGGCACCTGCACCGACCGCGGGTCGAGATGGGCCTCGTTGGACAGGACAGCCTCGCCGTGCTCGATGACCCAGCCCGAGATCCCGGTCCCAAGCGGACCTTCGTAGGCCAGGATCAGGTCGGCGAAACGGTCGCGCGCCACGACCGCCCGCCGGACGCCAGCCGCCCGATCGATCCGGTACATCGTCAGCGAGTCGTACGGGACGATGGCCTTCAGGGAGTCTGCGATGAGGTCCAGGACGCCGGCTGGTTCGAGGGTCGACAGCAGGCGCTCGTTGATCTCCAGCAGCCGGCGCTGACCGTCGAGCTGGTGTTCGAGCTCCATCTGCTGGCGACGGAGACGCTCCATGTTCGTGGCGTTCAGGAGGGCGTGCGCCGCATAGCCGGCGAAGATGCTGAGCGTGGTCTCGTCGTCGGCGTTGAACTGGTCGAGGCCTTCCTTGGAAACCACCAGCACGCCATGGACCGTGTGCTCGTACAGCATGGGCACCAGGAGCGCGGATTCGATCCGATCGCTGGGTTCGAGGCGCACGGTCCGCGGATCACTGCCCGCATTGCCCAGCCGGATAGTCCTGGCGTGTTCGGCCACCCAGCCCGTCAGTCCAGAGCCGATCGGCACCCGTAGCGCGGCGCGGTCCTCGCTTGCGCCCTGCGGGGCTCGGCCCTGGTAGGCGATCGGCTCACACATCCCGGTGTCGTGGTCGACGACGTAGACCCGGATCGTGTCGTAATCGATCAATCGGCGAGCTTCGGCCACGATGGCCCGGGCCACACCGTGGGCGTCCTGCAGGTGGTTCAGACGCCCGGCAAGCTCCGAGATCGCGCGCAGCCGCTCGGCCAGCGTCCGGGTCGAGTCGGCCAGGCGCGCGTTCCGGATCGCGGTCGCCATCTGATCGGCGAAGGCCCGGGCGAGCTCGGTCTCTTCGACAGTCCAGTTGTAGTCGCTCTTGTGGTACAGGACGAGCAGCCCAAGCGGCTCATCCGCGAAGACGATCGGCACGTAGCAGATCGTCCGGATGCCCGCTGCCAGGTATTCAGCTCGTACGGCCGGGATGGTCGAGGCGAGCTCGCCGCCCATCACCCGGACCTCGCGCCGGCTCATCGCTTCCATCCCCGCGGTCGAGGCGTCCCGGGGCAACGCCGCGATCGTGCGCAGGACGGCCTCGGCGACGCCCCGCTGGGCCGCAAGGTGGAGTGGCGCCGACGATCCGTCGTAGGTCCACAGGCCGGCGGCGTCGACACCGAACAGCGTGAACGATTCGTGGATCACGTCCTCGAACAGTGCCGCCAGGTCCTGTTGGCCGCTGACCTCGGCAGCGAAGCGGCGCAGGGCGTCCGCCCTCGTCGGGTGATCGGCGGAGGGCGCGGCGGGATGGTCGGTGGCGGGGCGCTCGTGCGCTGGAACCATTGGTTGGCGCGATCCTCGGGACGAAATGAGCGAGGCAGCCGATCACAGGATGGGCGTGCCCGTTGACCGTACGTGACTGGAGGCACCATCTCGATAGCCCATCGGTACCAACGGGCTCGGGCGCTCGGGTGCGGTTCGCTCAGTTCAGGGCGAGATCCGCGACCGAGGCGAGGATCAGATCGGCATCCCGAGCCAGGCTGGCCCGTCCCCCAACGCCGGTCAGGACCCCGACCACGAGACCGGCACCCGCGCCGCGGCCCATTTCGAGGTCGGCGCCCGAATCACCCACGACAGCAACGCGGGACGGCTGGATCCCGAGCTTCGCGCACAGGTACAGGACCATGTCGGGAGCGGGCTTCACGGCGATGCCATCGTCGGCACAGACGGATGCGTCGATCAGGCCGGCCAGGCTGAGCGCGGTCAGTGTCCGTTCGGTCGGTTCGCGATCGTCGTTCGTCGCCACGGCGATTCGCTTCGCGCCTGCATGGAGGCTCCCGAACAATCCCTCGAGATCGGCCAGCGGCCTGGCCAGGCCGACCGGATCGGGGGCATGCCAGGCCTCGTCGAGCGCCCGACCGGCCGCCCGGGCGGTCAGCCCGTCATCGATCAGCAGCTCGAGGACTCGATCGCGCGTGCGCGCCATCGGCGTGGCGATCAGCGCACCGCCCGGCAGGACCCGACCGGTCTCCGGGTCATAGCCGAGCATCGCGAAGAGGCCCGGTGCGACCGGTTTCCCGACCGCGCGTCCGAGCCGCGTGGCGAGCTCCAGCGCCCAGCCGCCCCACATGGCGTCGAACTCGATGAGCGTGCCGTCCTTGTCGAAGATGACGACGTCGATCTCGTCCAGGCGAGGCGATAGCCCGCCGCCCCCCGCCGTCACACCTCGGCGACGACGTCGACCTTCGGCGCCGCTCCCGCGCCGATCACCAGGCATGCCTCGGGCGGGAATGAGATCGTCACGGGCGCGTCGATCGCCGGTGGTGTCACGTTCGGGTCGTTGAAGGTGTCGAGCGAGACCGTCGTCTCGGCGCCGCCGAGCCGAACCCGCGATCGGACGATCGAGCCGAGGAAGCTGAC
>JBDTNS010000108.1:0-6912 GCA_039933675.1 Chloroflexota bacterium | reverse complement strand
TGCCGCTCCTGTTCATCATGTATTCGGTCATCCAGAACGGGCTGACGAACCAGGATCCGACCGCGATGCTCACGGTCTTCGGCCAGCAGATCGTGCCGCTCGCCTGCAACAACCTGGTCAACGGCGTGATCGACGCGACCCGCCCATGCATCGACACGATCATCCCGATCTTCGGCGGGGTCGACGTCAGCAAGCCGTCGACCTTCCTCAGCCTCGGGATCCCCGGCACCTCGATCGCGCTCGGCCTGAGCGTCCTGGCAATCGCCTCTGCGGCTCTTCAGCTGGTCCAGTCGCGAATGATGCTGCCGAGGACGAAGCCCGAGGACGACGACCCCAACACCAAGATCCAGCGCCAGACGATGCTCTTCCTGCCGCTGATCTCGGTGGCCTACGGCGGCTTCCTGCCGGCCGGCCTGTTCATCTACTGGATCACCGCCACGATCTTCTCGATCGCCCAGCAGTACCTCATCGTGGGCTGGGGCGGGATGTTCCCATTGTTCGGCTGGACACCGCGCTTCGCGATGGATCACACCCCGCGGTTCCCTGTGTTGATGCCACCCCCACCAGAGCCTGGCAAGCGTGCGGCCATCCTGACCGACGCTGACAAGAAGACTACGGCCGCTTCGACGATCCGCCCCCGCGAGCGGGGCCGTCAAGGCCGACGAGGGAGACGACGCTGACATGAGCGAGTACCGCGAATTCACCGGCAAGTCCGTCGAAGAGGCACTGAAGCTCGCGCGCGAGGCCTTCGGTGCCGACCTCAACGACCTGGACTTCGAGATCCTGACGCCAGGTAGCCGAGGCGTTCTCGGCATGGGCGCCGAGCCCGCCCGAATTGTCGCCGCCCCACGTACCGCGCTCGGTGGCGCTGCACCGAAGCGAGATGCGGCCGCCGCAGTCCCGCTTCCCGTCCCGGCACCGCGCCCGTTTGACGATCGCCCGCGCGACGATCGCCCGCCGGTCCGTGACGACCGACCGCGCGACGATCGCCCGCCGGTCCGTGACGACCGACCGCGCGAGGATCGCCCGAGCGGTGACCGCCCGCCGCGCCGCGATGACCGGCCGCCGCGTCGCGATGACCGGCCCCGAGCCGACCGACCGCGCGAGGATCGCCCCCCTCGTCGCGACGACCGTCCGCGCCGTGACGATCGCGCGGCTGCACCCACCAGCGGCGGATCTGCCGATCTCTCCGCTTCGGAGGCAGCCGAGGTCGCCGCCGCGCGCGGCTCGCTGGCCGCGGAGCGTGCCGATCTGGAAGCCGCCGAGGCATCGCCCGAGGCCCTGGCCGCCGGGAAGGCGATCCTCGAGAAGTTGATGGGCCACCTCGGGTTCGAGGTCCGCGTCGAAGTCGAGACCGGCGAGACGAGCCGGCTCAACGTCGTGGCTGACGGCGACGAGAAGGAGGCCCTCGGCGCCCTCATCGGGCGCAAGGGCGAGCGTCTCTCGGCGCTCCAGCACCTCGTCAACCTGATGCTCTCGAAGGAGATGGGCACTTGGACGCGCGTCCTCGTCGACGTCGAGGACTACCGTGGCCGGCGCGAGCGCCAGCTCCGCGAGCTCGCCGACCGGGCGGCGGCCCGAGTTGTTGAGACCGGCAAGATGCTCCAGCTCGAGCCGATGTCGGCACTCGAGCGTCGGTGGATCCACCTCTCCCTGCGGGACCACCCCGGCGTCGCGACGCAATCGATCGGCGAGGAGCCAAATCGACGCGTCGTCCTCGTCCCGAGAAGCGGCGTCTGACAGCCATTCGTAACGCGGGGACGTACGAGCGCGTCCTACCGCCGCCCCGATGGATCCGGGATGATGCCTGCTAGGATGTCCGCCCGAACATGACCACAACGTCCGAACCCATCACGGTAACGGCGCCGGCGCGTCGCTCGTCGGCGCGTCTTCGCATCGGGGTCGCCTTCGCCGTCGGGCTGATCCTGACGCTCTTGGTCGGGGCAGCTGCGCTCTATGCATTCGATCAGCAATACACCGGGAAGATCCTGCCCGGTGTCCGGGTCGGGAGCGTCGATCTCTCCGAGATGACCCCGGACGCGGCCCGCACGGCGCTCAGCGAGGCCAACGCCGGGCTGTCGAAAGGTCGCATCGTTCTGACCCGTCCCGACGATACGACCACCGTGATCACCTACGCCGAGATCGGTCGCGGCCTCGATACCGAGGGCCTCGTCCAGGAGGCCATGGCGGTCGGTCGCGACGGAAGTGCGATCGACCGGGTCCTCGCCGATGCTCGGGCCCCCTTCCGCGGTGTCGTCCTGCAACCAAGGATCACGTTCGACACGGTGGAGCTGACAAGTCGCATCGAGGCTGCCGCGGCGGCGCTTCGGAGCGACCCTGCCGAGGCCTCGGTCACCGTGGACGGCAAGCTCACCTTCCAGGTCATCGCCGGTCATGCAGGACAGCTCGTCGACGTGATCCCGCTCACGACCGAGGTCGCGCTCCAGCTGGGACGCCTCGACGCGCCAGCCGAGGTCGACGCCACGATCCCGGTCCAGGTCGCCGAACCGGTCGTCACGACGGCGGCGGCGAGCGCCGCCAAGGCAGCCGCGGACCGGATCGCCACTGACATCTCGATCGTCATCGGCACCAAAGAGGTCCCGATCGCCTCGGCCAAGATCCGTCCCTGGATCACCTTCTCGACAACATCCGACGGCGGGTACGCCCCGGTCGTCGACACCACGAAGATCCCAACCCTGCTGGACGGCCTCGCCGCCAAGATCGACCAGACCCCCGTCAGCGCGTCGTTCAAGACGAGTGGGATCAAGGTCACCGGGGTCACTCCAGGACGGGACGGTTACGCCGTCGACGTCGGGGCCACCGCGAAGCAGATCGAGGCCCTTCTCGCGGCCCGGGCGATCGGTTCGACCTCGACCGAGATCCGGCCCGCCGTCGTCGTCACGACGCCGGCCCTGACGACCGCACAGGCCACGGCGGCCGCGCCAAAGATGCGGATGATCTCGCAGTGGACGACCTACTTCCCGATCTACGAGGGGAACGGGTTCGGGGCGAACATCTGGATCCCGGCGCTGACGATCGACGGCTACGTCGTCGCCCCGCACGCCACGTTCGACTTCTGGGGCGCCGTCGGCGAGGTCTCACGCGCCAAGGGCTACCTGCAGGGCGGGGCGATCATCGACGGCAAGAGCGAGCCACAGGGCGCACTGGCCGGCGGGATCTGCTCGTGCTCAACGACACTCTTCAATGCGGCGCTTCGCGGTGGCTTCGAGATGGGCGCTCGGCGCAACCACTTTTACTACATCCCGCGCTACCCGCTCGGGCTGGACGCCACGGTCTTCATCGGCGCGTCGGGCGCGACCCAGACGATGTCCTGGACGAACGACACGGGCAACCCGGTCCTCATCCGCGGCTTCAAGATCCGCAAGGGCAACTCCGGGTACGTCCGGTTCGAGCTGTACAGCGTGCCGACCGGGCGGACAGTCGACATCGGCACCGCGGTGGTCAAGAACATCCGGCGGGCCAGCGACACCACCGTGTACACGAGCTCGCTTCCGGCCGGCGTCACCAAGCGGGACCAGATCCCAATTGACGGCATGCAGGTCTGGCGCACGGTCACCGTCAAGGACGCGGCGGGCAGGGTCATTCGGCGCGTGACGTACTACTCGAACTATGGGCGGGTCACCGGGGTCCTGCTCGTCGGCAAAGCTGCCGCGACACCACCGCCCGCCCAGTAGGCGGCTCGTGACGCGGGACGTCGTCGTCCGGCGAAGGCCCCTTCCACGTCATTTGGAATTGCGCTACGTTCTGGGCCGGACCGCTTGGTAACCTGACGCGCCCGGGGTGGCAGGCGCCGCCTTCGCGGACACCTCGAGAGAGCTTGATGGACCTGCTCGTCGCAGCTTTGCCAGCGTTCCTCGCGTCGCTCGTTGAGGCGGTCGAGGCCCTGACGATCATCCTCGCCGTAGGGGTCACACGGCAGTGGCGTTCGGCGCTCTACGGCGCATTCGCCGGCCTCGTCGTCCTGACCGTGATCATTGCGATCTTCGGGACCGCGATCATCCTGTTCGTTCCCCTCAATGCCCTGCGCATCTTCATCGGCAGCCTGCTCCTCATCTACGGACTGCAATGGACGACGAAATCGATCCTGCGAGCCTCCGGGGCGAAGGCCAAGCACGATGAGGAGCTCATCTACGCCCGCGAGGTCAAGCGTCTCCGCGAAGAGGCGCCGGTCCCCGCTACCGGTCTCGACGGGATCTCGTTCACGGTCGCCTTCAAGGGCGTCCTCCTCGAGGGCCTCGAGGTCGCGTTCATCGTGATCACGTTCGGATCGAATGCCGGCAACATCGGCGCCGCGGCCCTCGGCGCGATCGTCGCCTGCGGCGCGGTGACGCTCGTCGGGGTCTTCGTCCACCGACCGCTGAGCCGGGTCCCGGAGAACGGCCTGAAGTTCGTCGTCGGCATCATGCTCGTCACGTTCGGCACCTTCTGGGCTGGCGAGGGGATCGGTCTCGACTGGCCGGGCGGCGACGCGATCATCGTGATCCTGCTCGCCTCCTATGCCATCTCCAGCATCCTTGCGATCTGGTTCGCCCGGCGGATGCTCAGGGGCCGGCGCAGCCGCGCGATGCCGGTCGCGCAGGCCGGCGCAGGAGGCGTGTCGTGAAGTACCTCCGCCAGTTCGGAAGCTTCCTGTACGACTTCCTTGTCGGCGACGCCTGGGAGCTCTTCGTCGGGCCGCTGATCGCGCTCGTGATTGTCTGGGCCGTTCTGCAGTCCGGTCTTGCAGGTGCCCTCGTCGGCATTCTCCTCTTCGCGATGGTCCTGGCTGTCGCCGCGATCAATCTCACCATCGCCCTGCGCGGCTCGGCCTGACTTTGGCAACCGGGCAGCGGCCGACCTTGTCGTCGGGCGCCCGCCCACAGGGCAGGGTGTTGGTGGAGATGGGGGAGAGTCGAACTCCCCGTCCAGAACCCTTCGCCGGAGACCACTACGAGCGTGTCCGATGATTTATCGTCGACCGCCCGAACGGGCATCGGCACCCTGCCGAGCGGTCCAGTCACGTGCCCCTAGATCGGGCTTGACTCCGGACTACGTGACACTTGTCCGGATCGCAGCCTCGCTGCATGACGCTTCCACTACCCGCGAGGCGGAGGTAGCTTCCACGCTCACTCTACTGCCTAAGCAGCGAGAGCGAGAGTCGACTGGCGGTTGCCAGGTACTTCTTTTTGCCACCTGATTAACGAGGCCCAGTGGCGTCCTCGGCTCGCGTTCTCCGGTAACCAGGCCCTGTCGAAACCACACATCCCCACAGGTCCGAGAACCGGCTCGGACGGGAGATGGTACCACCGCTCTCGGCTGTCGGTCGCGCGCGGGTCGGAATGTCCGGCCGCGGATGCATCCGTAATCCGGCCGGACCTCGCGCCGCGTCGCCTTTTTGGCGAACCGCCCTCGGCCCTTCGACCCCTGACCAACGGATCATCGCGAAGGGCGGCTCCGGCTGCTACCGTAGTCCTTGGCCGAACCTCCTCGGGGAGGACGGGGGACCCACATCCCGGGGCAAATCGCGACGAACGTGACGGCGGACCCAGCGCCGAGCCCGACAGCTCACCTCGCAGGCCGGACGGGCTGCTTCGAGGTGCTCGTGTTCCGGCCGTCACTCCCATCGGCGACATCGCGACAGCGCGCGATCGGGCGCAACCTCGCCCTCGACATGGTCGGCTCGATCGGCGTGGGCGTCTCGGTGGCGCTCGTCACGACCCTCCTGCCGACGATCGCCCGCCGCGGCGGCCTCGACCCGATCGGGCTTGCGGCGCTCGCGGCGGCCCCCTTCATCGCCAACCTGCTCGGTGCCTTCGCCGGGCGCGTCGGTCCGCGGTCGCGGCGCCAGCTCGCGCTGATCCGAGGCGCTGGTGCAGCGTCGCTTCTCGTCCTCGCCGCCGTCGCGGCGGCGCCGGTGATGATCGCCGTCTCGATCGTCTTCTGGCTCAGCCTCTCGCTCAGCAGCCCGTTCCAGCTGCGCCTGTGGGGCTCAATCTACCCGGCGCGAATTCGCGGACGTGTCGTCGGCTTCCTCGGCTCGGGACGCGCAGCGGCCGCAGCGCTCGCCGCGCTCGTCGGCGGTCTCCTCGCCGATCAACTCGGTGGTGAGACGACGGTTGCCCTGGCTGGCCTGGTCGGGCTCGTGTGCGCGCTGGCGTACGCCGGCCTGCGATCGCCCGACACCGCCCGCCCGCTGACCTTTTCCGCCCGTGATTCGATCCGGGCGCTGCGCGAACGGCCGGTCCTCTCCCGGATCGCGATCGCGCAGGGCTTCTATGGCGGCGGGCTGATCGCCGCGAGTCCGCTGTACGCAATCGTCAATGTCGACCGGCTGAACCTCTCGCTCGCGGATGTCGGGATCATCGGGATCCTGACGGCCGGCGCGACCACGCTCTTCTTCCTCGCCTGGGGTGCCGTCGCCGACCGGCGCGGTCCGCTCGTGGCGATGCGGCTCGGCAGCGCACTCGGGCTCGCCGCATTGGTGGCGTATGCCCTCGCGCCCGACGTCGCCGTCCTGTGGATCGCTGCCGTGGCCGCCGGAGCGGGGAGCGCTTCGATCGACGTCGGGATCGCGTCGGTAGTGAGCGACCACACCCCGCTCGCGTCGCGCGCGGCCGCGATGGCCGGCTGGAACGCGATCACCGGTGCTCGCGGGATCATCGCCGCATTCACGATGAGTGCCCTGCTCCAGATCGGGGTCGTCAACGTGACTGGCGGCCTGTTGCTGTGCGCCGGGATCACCGCCGTCGGCGTCCTGCTCTACGCGCGGGCCAGCACCGAGGTGGTGGCACCCATGCCGGTCAGCGCTCCGGCGTCGGTCTCGGTGGGGCAGCCGCGATCCGCCGTCTGAGCGACCATGGCGGCCATGACGACCCATGGGTCGTAGATCTCGCCCGCACCGATCGCGACCCC
>JBDTNS010000107.1:0-6939 GCA_039933675.1 Chloroflexota bacterium | reverse complement strand
GTTCGCCGCGGCCGAGACCCGTTCTTCAAGTTCTTCATGCGCACGATCTTTCCTCGGCAGGTGAAGGAGTACGAGGAAAAGTTCGGCATCCGCTTCATCGGCTGGTTCAACGTCGCTCACGGCTGGGATTTCGACAACGTGATCCTGCTGGACCTGCCCGATTACGCCACCCTCGACAAGCTCGAAGCCGACGAGGCCACCCGCGCGCTCGGCCACCGAGCCGGCGAATGGATCTTCGAACGCCACCATTCGATGTTCCTGCGCGAACGGATGGGCCCGGACCTCGAGTACCACCCATAGACTCTCCCGACAGTACGGAGGCGCCCTCATGGATAGCCACAACGACCTGCTCGGGGAGCTCGCGGCGGACGCTGCCCTCGAACGCTCCGACTTCATCGTCCAGTCGACCGAACAGCTCCGCCGATTCCTCGAGCACCACAAGGATCGGATCGCGGTGCTGGGCGGCCTGACGCTTATTGATGACGAGCCCGACTATCTTTCGATCGCACCAGATCTGACCTTCCGCAGCCGGAGCCGCTATCTCGACGATCTCACCGGCGAATGGGTCAGTGAGACCGAAGTGATCGAATCCGCCTCCGAGCTGATCGAGCTCTACAACCCCGCCGACATCTACGCTGCGTTTGCCGAGGCCGCGCGCGAGGCGGCCGGGCTGCCGGCGGAACCGACCGCCGAGGCCGACCTGCTCGAGACGGCCGGGATCTCGCCCGATGAGGCGGTCTCGCAGGGCGAGGATCCGTATGCCGCCGCCGCCGATTCGTGGGCGGCGGGCCAGCCGATCTCGTTGAGCGAGGACGACGACGAGTCGGCCGCCCGTCGCCTCTACGACCTCGCGCTCGAGTTCCAGGAGCGGAGCCAGCGGAGCGAGGCCCGCCTGATCGACGAGTTCGAGGGCGCGTCGGTCGGGCTCGTCTCGGTGATCGGGGACCTGATCATCGTCGACGACGACGACGAGCGACTCTCGCTGACGACCAGTGGCTTCCGCGCCGAGGTCATCCCCGAGGATTCCGAGGAGGAATGGCGGACGCTCAGCGGCTCCGAGCAGCTGGTCGAGTTCTACGATCCGACCGACGTATTCGGCGACCTCGCCGATGCGCTCGCCGAGGCCTTCCCGGCTGTCGCGCCAGAGGTTGAAGGGGCCGGTGCGGCCGAGGCGGCCGATGCAAGCGAGGCGGATGGGGATGGCGCCGCGGACACGACCGCCACCGCTGCCGGCGACGGGGAGGACGAGCCCACCGCGTGACGACAGTGCTCGCTGCGGCCGAGCTCGTCGATCGTCGGGAGATTTTGCCGGGCCAGTGGCTACAGTCGTATCACGCCCCCGGCCTCGCAAGCGGGTCACGGGCGGGCCAGTACGTCCAGCTCGTGCCTGGTGCCACGGCCGGGACGATCCTGCGGTCGCCGTTCGCGATCAACACGGCCGATGCCGCGACCGGCATCGTCACGCTCCACTTCCGCGTCTCCAGGCAGCCCACGGCCTGGCTCGCGGGACTCCGACCGGGCGATCGGATCGACCTGGCCGGGCCGCTCGGGCGGCCGTTCGAGGTCGATCCACGCGGCCGCCACCTGCTGCTCGTCGCGGGCGGCCTGGGGATCGCCGGGCTCCGGATGCTCGCCGACGAGGCCGTCCGGGCCGGGCGCCAGGTCACGCTCCTCTTCGGAGCGAGGTCCGCCCGCGAGGTCTATCCCTCGAGCCTCCTCCCCGACGAGGTCGAGTACATCGTCGCCACCGAGGATGGCAGTCTCGGCCATCACGGCCGGGTCGTCGACCTCGCCCCCGACTACGAAGCGTGGGCCGACCAGGCGTTCGCCTGCGGGCCGAAGGCGATGCTCGCTGCGGTCGCCGTTCTCGCGGCGGGTCGGCGCGGGCGGCTCGGCGTGGCAACGCTCGGGCGCAAGCGTGGCGCCGGCAAGATCGATCCGGTCGGGTCGCCGGCAGCGAGACGCAAGGCGTTCCTCCAGGTCGCGATCGAGCAAGACTTCGGTTGCGCGGCCGGGACGTGCCTCGGGTGCGTCGTCATGGGCGCCTCCGGGACCCCGCTGCGTGCCTGTCGTGAGGGGCCGGTCTTTGCGGCCACGGAGATCGACTGGGAGCGCGGCTGATGAGCGCCCTGTGAGCGTCCCGTGAAGGCGAAACGACGCGTCGTGACATCGTCGCCGCGCGTCGCGGAACAGAAATATCCGACCGTGCCCAGGCGGCCGGTCCCGCCGAGCCCCCGACGGCCAAGCCTCGGGCAGCGGACATCGGTGCAGGCGGCCGAGCTGCTGCCCGCACCGGCCCAGGTTCCGCCTGAATCAGTCGACCTGTCGGTCGATATCGGCCGCGGTCTGACACTGCCGAACCCGATCCTGGCAGCGTCCGGTCCGTTCGGCTACGGGGTCGAATACGCGGAGCTCGTCGATCTCCATCGTCTCGGCGGGATCTGCTGCCGCGGGACGACGCTCAAGCCACGGCTCGGCAATCCCGGGCCGCGCTTCGTCGAGACGCCGGCCGGGCTGCTCCATGCGATCGGGCTGCAGAACCCGGGCGTTGACGCCGTGATCGCCCGGTACGCTGAGACGTGGGCGAGCTGGACGGCCCCGGTCGTCGTCAACGTCGCGGCGCGCTCGGTGCGCGACTTCGTCGAGATCGCCCGACGGCTCGATGGAGTCCCCGGCGTCGCCGCCATCGAGCTCAACCTGTCCTGTCCCAACGTCGACGCCGGTGGCTCCCTCTTCGCCGCCGACTCGTCTGCCGCGGCCGAGGTCACCGCGGCCGTGCGCCGTGCGACGGATCTCCCGCTTGTCGTAAAGCTCTCACCGAACGTCACCGAGATCCGGCCGATCGCGCGGGCCGTCGCCGCGGCCGGTGCCGACGCGGTGAGCGCGATCAATGCCGTCGCCGGGGTCGCGATCGCGCAAGTCGCCGGCGGCCCTTCGCTCCTGGGCGACGCCACCGGCGGATTGAGCGGGCCGGCGGTCAAGCCCATCGCGCTGCGGATCGTCTCGGAGATCGTCGCGAGCGTGAAAATCCCGGTGATTGCGATCGGCGGGGTGACATCGCTGGCCGATGTTCTCGACTTCCTCGCCGTGGGCGCCGTCGCGGTCGGAGTCGGCAGCGCCGTCTTCGCGGATCCGGGGCTGCCGGTTCGGCTCGTCGAATCGCTCGCCGAGACGTGCGGGACCCAGGGGATGACGAGCTACCGCGGCCTCATCCGGACGGCCGGGGCACGGGCACTGCCGCGTCCTCGGGGCGCGTCCGCGTAGACTCGGCCTTGTGACGACCGTCCGGCCCGCTCTCGATGCCGCCCTGCGCCGGACGATCGCGCTGCGAACCGAGGCGCTCCTCCGCGCGGCGGGCGCGGTGCACGATGGCGATGGCCGCCTCGAACCGGACCGGATGCTCGAGGACCCGGCGGCGACCAGCGACCTGTGCGCGTTCGTCGCCGAACACGGCCGCGGGCTGGACCTCGAGCCGCTCGTGGACTACGTCGCGGCAACGTCGGCTGGCGGACGGATCCTCGCGTTCGAGACCGCGCGTCAGCTCGGCGTTCGGTGCCTGCTCGGCGATGCCGCTCCCGATGGCGTCGCGGCTCCGGCGCGGCCGTTCAGCCACGCCATCGAGCGTGGCGCGCGCATCCTCCTCGTTGACGCCAGCGTGTCGGCGGACGAGACGCTGGCGGCCGCGATCGAGGCGATCGAGTCGGTCGGCGGCGAGATCGTCGAATGCGTCGTGCTCGTCGACGCAAGCGGCGCCGGACGGGCGACGATCACCTCGCCCGCGAGCGACCGGGTCTACCCCCTTCGCTCGCTCTGGCAACACGACTTCGAGTTAGACGTCTCGGCGGGCTGAGCGGCGAAGGTGGATCGACGGACTCGCAATCTCTTTGCGTTGATCCTCGTGGCGGTGGTCGCCGCCACAGGCGCGGCCGCCTTCTTGCTTGGTGGCACGAGTCTGCGCGATCCCGGCGCGCCGGCCAACGCGATCGCGGCGGTCGGGATCATCGTGAAGGTGGACTCCCAGGGCCTCGACAAGGTCTCGGGATTCACCCTCCGCACGACCGACCAGGGATCGCTCATCTTCACGCTCGGCGACCTCGAGAACGGGGTGGAGTTCCCGCCGGGGCACCTGGTCGAGCACCAGGGAACGGCGCAGCCGGTCCGCGTCTGGTACCGCGTCGAAGGCGACGCGAAGGTCGCCATCCGCCTCGAGGACGCGACCTGATCGAGGGGTGCCTCAGCTCCCGGCGCTGATCACCGGGATGATCTCGTTCACTTCGGCGTCGCTCATCGTGAGCAGGTACGAGCCGCGGACGATCCCGTTTCGGTCGACGGCGAACATCCATGGCTCAGCGAGCAGCCCCCACGCGTTGCTGGTGTCGGTTGCGATGAGGTGGTTGTTCGCGTCGAGCACGGCCTGGAGTCCACCGTTCTTGTATTCGAGCTTGTACGGCTCGACGTTGATGAATGTGATCTCCGGGTGGGCCGCGGCGATCGGCTTGAAGTGGTCGAGCGTCGGGCCGCACTGGGCGCTCGTGCAGAACTTCGGCGTCGCAAAGATGACGATGAACGGCTTCTTCGCCGCAATGGCGTCCGCGACCGACGTCTGGTAGAACGCCGGATCGGGCTTCGGGTCCGTCGAGACCTTCGTCAGGTCGCCACCGACATCGGTCACGGTTGGCGTCTTCGAGGCCGGTGCCTTCTGACCAATCCCGATCGCCGTCGCCGTGTCGAGCACCGAGAAGGTGGACCGGCTGGTCTCCCTGGCCGAACCGGGCGCCTCGGTCGTGACTTCCGCCCCCCAGGTCCCCGCCTCGGGGAGATCGACGTTGGCGATGTACATGCCGCGCTGGTCCTGGATCGTCCAGACGAATGCGCCCTGCGCGGTGACCACGGGCTTGTTCGGGTCGCGACCGAGGTTGTAGAAGGCGATCGTTGCCGACCGGTTCGGGGCGCTCTGGTCGACGTTGGCGCTGTCGACGAAGAGGAAGA
Organism: Chloroflexota bacterium; assembly: GCA_039933675.1. GTDB lineage: Bacteria > Chloroflexota > Limnocylindria > Limnocylindrales > CSP1-4 > SPCO01. The sequence goes on along the minus strand of JBDTNS010000107.1, from coordinate 1,950 downwards.
GCAGCCGGGCCTTGCCACAGGTGATGGCGTCGGAGACGAGGAGCGGCAGAAGCGCCGGCGTCGCCGTCGGCGGGCCCCACGCGGTGGAGGGAGTCGGGTCGGGAGCCGTCCCGCAGAGCGCCGTCGACGAGGAGGGTGTCGCCGATCCGGACGGTGTCGCCGACCCTCCCGGCGTCGAGCACGCCGCGGCCGCGATCGCGATCGCGAGCAGCCAGGGGAGGGGTCGTCGAGGGGACATCGCCGACAGCGTATCGAAGTCGGTGGGAACGTGCCATCAAGTAGAATTGCCGCCACATGAACCGCTTCCAGAAGCTTGCCGCGCTCACTCTTGCGACCGCTCTCGGGCTGGTCACGGTCGGGGTCATCGTGCGCGCCACGGATTCAGGCCTCGGCTGCCCCGATTGGCCGCTCTGTCACGGCCAGCTCATCCCGGCGCTCGACGACCCCAAGGCCTGGATCGAATGGATCCATCGGACGGTCGCCGCGATCATCGGAGTCGAGATCCTCGGTCTCGCAATCCTCGCCTTCCTCGACCACCGCGATCGCCGCTCAATCCTGTGGCCATCGCTCGCGGCCGTCGGGCTCGTCGGCTTCCAGGCCTGGCTCGGTCGCGAGACGGTCCGCCTCGGCAACAGCGGCGAATCCGTCACGGCCCATCTCGCGAGCGCGATGATCCTCGTCGCGCTGCTCGTTTTCCTGACGGTCCGGGCCGGCTACCCGGCCCGAATCGGCGGCCGCGGTGCGAGCCAGCGGTTCACGCTCCTCGCCGCGTTCGCGACCGCGATCACCTTTGCGCTCCTCCTGTTCGGCTCGCACGTGACCGCGACGGCAACCGCCCTCGTCTTCCCGGACTGGCCGTTGATGGGCGGCTCGCTCTTGCCGGCCTTCACCGAGCTGACTTCGGCGACCGTCCTCCACCGCTGGGTGGCGGCCTTCGTCGGCGTCGTCATCGTCGTGCTCGCGGTTGTCGCGTGGCGGACCCAGCGCGACCGCCCGACGCTCGTTCGCCTCGCAGTGGGGACCGCAGTCGTCTTCCTCCTCCAGGTCGTCATCGGTGGCGCGCAGGTGCTCACCCAGCTGGCCGCCTGGACGCAGACCGTCCACCTCGCGCTCGGCGCGCTGATCTGGGCGATGCTCACCGGGCTGACGGTCACGAGCTACTACACCGCGCGGACCAGCCTCACCCCGGGTCTCGGTGCCGGCGCCGGCGCCGGCGAGATGGCCGGGTCGGGCCACGAGGCGGCGTATGGAGCGAGGACCACAGGCGATACGATCCGCGCCTACATCGCATTGACCAAGCCTCGCATCATCGAGCTCCTGCTCGTGACCACCGTCCCGGCCATGGTCCTCGCCACGCGCGAGCTCCCCGGGGCGACGGGCGGCGTCGACTGGGCCGATTGGGGCGCGCTCGTCTTCTGGACCATGATCGGCGGGACGCTCGCGGCCGGCAGCGCCAACGCGATCAACTGCTATCTCGACCGCGACATCGACCTGCTCATGACCCGGACCCGGCGCCGACCGCTCCCGGCGCACCAGGTCGAGCCCGAGCGCGCGGTCGTCTTCGGGATCGCGCTCGGCATCCTTTCATTCGGCGTGATGGTCTGGTTCGTCAACCTGACCGCGGCGTTCCTGACCCTCGTCGCCATCGCGTTCTACATCGTCGTCTACACGATCCTGCTCAAGCGCACGACGCCGCAGAACATTGTCATCGGCGGGGCGGCCGGCGCGCTCCCGCCGGTCATCGGCTGGGCGGCCGTCACGGGCAACGTGGGCCTCCCCGCGGTTCTCCTCTTCCTGCTCGTCTTCTACTGGACGCCGCCCCACTTCTGGGCGCTCTCGCTGCGGATCCGGAAGGATTACGCGGCCGCCGGTGTCCCGATGCTCCCCGTCGTGAAGGGAATCCCCGAGACGACCCGCCAGATCGGTCTCTACACGATCCTGATGGTCGCG
>JBDTNS010000106.1:0-7017 GCA_039933675.1 Chloroflexota bacterium | reverse complement strand
TGCTCGCACTCGAGATGATCCGCGTCACCGAAGCGGCCGCGATCGAATCCGCCCGGTTCATGGGTCGTGGTGAGAAGGATGGCGCCGACGCCGCCGCCACCGAGGCGATGCGCCGCACCATGGACGAGATCGATTTCGCCGGTCGGATCGTCATCGGCGAGGGCGAGCGGGACGAGGCGCCGATGCTCTACATCGGTGAACGCGTCGGGCGCACAGGCGCCGATCGAGACGACGTCCCCCGGATCGACATCGCGGTCGACCCGCTCGAGGGGACCAACCTCGTGGCGCACGGGCAGGCCGGGGCGATCACGGTCCTCGCCGCATCCGAGGCGGGCGGCCTGACCCACGCCCCGGACACGTACATGGAGAAGCTGTGCGTCGGGCCGGTCGTCGCGGGCAAGGTCGACATCCGCGACAGCCCGACCGAGAACCTGCGCCGGATCGCCGAGGCCCTCGGCCGGCTGGTCGGCGACATCACCGTGGTCATCCTCGAACGACCGCGCCACGACGGGCTGATCCGCGAGGTCCGCGAGGCCGGGGCGCGGATCAAGCTGATCGGCGACGGAGACCTCTCGGCGGCGATCTCGTGCGCCGTCTCCGGGACCGGCGTCCACGCCGTCATGGGGACGGGCGGCGCCCCAGAGGGCGTCATCACGGCCGCCGCGCTGCGATGCCTCGGTGGCGAGATCCAGGCCCGCTTCCGCTATCGAAACGACGACGAACGGGAGCGAGGTGTGCGGATGGGCCACGGCGACGAGGACCGTGTCTACATGACCGAGGATCTCGCGCCGGGCGACAATCTCGTCTTCGCGGCGACCGGCGTGACCGCCGGCGACCTGCTCCAGGGCGTCCGCTTCTTCGGCGGCGGGGCGCGAACGCACTCGCTCGTGATGGCGTACCAGGCCAAGCAGGTCCGCTTCGTCGATACGGTCCACATGTTCGACCGGGACAGCCCGCCGCGAGTCCGGCTCTAGGCGACACGATGGCGCTGACCCTCGGCTACAGGGCGTCCGCCGAATAGTTCCAGGTCACCGAGGGGGTGACGCTTGGGACCAGCGTGCGGATCTCGTCGTTCCGCTACAACTCGGCGGTCGTCGCGCATGCGTTCCCGCCCCTCGGTTGCCTGCCTCCGCGGCTGGGTCGTTCGGGGGAGCGGAGAGTAGCATCCGCCGATGAACCAACCTCGAACCAGCCCGGCCTGTCGCCTGGGCGCGGCGATCGTCCTTGCCGTCTCAGTGGTCGCGTGCGGGGGTGCTGGCCCGACGAGCGCGCCGAGTGCCGAAGCGTCGATCGCTCCCAGCCCGGTCGCATCCGACGGGCAGACGGCCGGTGAGGCGCGCGTCGATGCATTCGGGATCGACCAGGTCTGGGTGTCGGCCGGAGCCTTCAGGATGGGCTCGGACGATGCGGCCATTGCGGCCTTGACCGCGGCCGGGCCGCCGCCCTGGGTCGCGAGCGAGTTCCCCAGCGAAGTGCCGGCGCACGAGGTGCGCATCACCAAGGGCTACTGGATCGACACGAAAGAGGTGACCAACGCAGCGTTCGGCGCGTTCGTCGCGGCAGGTGGGTACACGTCGGAGGCCTTGTGGTCCGATGCAGGCTGGACGTGGCTCGCTGCCCAAGGGGCCAAGCCGCTTCCGCTGCACTGCCAGGGCGACGTTGCCGAAGATCCGCGCATGTGTATCACCTGGTACGAGGCAGAGGCATATGCGGCGTGGCGCGCCGGTCGCCTGCCGACGGAGGCCGAATGGGAATATGCCGCTCGCGGGCCGGAGTCACGGGTCTACCCATGGGGCAACGACTTCGACCCGGACCGGGCCAACGTGATCAACAGCACCGGACCCAGGCCGGTCGGGAGCTACCCGAACGGGGCTAGCTGGGTCGGTGCGCAGGACATGGCCGGCAACGCCATGGAATGGGTATCGGACTGGCTCGGCGTCGACTACTACGCGACCAAATCGACCGACGACCCGGCAGGGCCGGCGACCGGACAGGTCAAGGTCGAGAAAGGCGGCTGGTGGGGCAGCAATCAGTTCGTCGCGCGCTCGGCATACCGCCACTACGAGGACCCACCGACCTACGGCGACAAGCACATCGGCTTCCGGGTCGCCTCCCAGTGACAGCGCCGACGATCGTCGCGATGGGCGGCGGCGGGTTCTCAATGGAGCCCGACTTTCCCCTCCTCGATGATTACGTCCTGGATCTCGCACGGGCGGCCCGCGGTCGGACGCGGCCACGCGTCTGCTTCCTGCCCACCGCCAGCGGTGATGCGCCCGGCTACATCGCATCGTTCTACGCGGCTTTCGCCCGCCGAGCCGAGGCGAGCCATCTGGCGCTCTTCATCCGGACCGAACGCGACATCGACGCCTTCCTGCTCGATCAGGACCTCATCTATGTCGGGGGCGGCAACACGGAGAACATGCTGGCGATCTGGCGCATCTATGGGGTCGATCGGGCGCTGCGGCGAGCCTGGGAGTCGGGCATCGTGCTGACCGGCCTGTCGGCTGGGTCTGTGTGCTGGTTCGAGACCGGCACGACCGATTCGTTCGGGGGATTGGCGACGCTGTCGGCTGGTCTGGGATTCCTGCCCGGGAGCCACTCGCCGCACTACGACGGCGAGCCGGCGCGACGACCGACATACCAGGGCATGGTCGCCGAGGGCGCGTTGCCGGCGGGCTACGCGGCCGACGACGGCGCGGCGCTGGTCTTCCGTGGCACGACCTTGACCGAGGTTGTGGCGTCGCGGCCCGAGGCGCGGGGCTATCGGGTCGAGCGGGGATCGGCCCGCGACGCGCTCGAGACAGAGCTGCCGACGCGGTACCTCGGCTAGTCGGTCTGTCGCCACCGCTTGACGGCCGGGTCCCAGGCCCCGATCGGCCGGACCGCATGCCCGCCCTCAAGCTTCTCCTGTCGGCGCCGGGCGGTCTCGACGGTCTCATGCCAGCCGGGCGGGACGAGGCGCGGAGCGAGGTCAGCGAGCGGTGCGAGCACGAACAGGCGCGAGGTGGCCGCCGGGTGCGGGACCTCGAGCAGGTTCGACGCCCTGGCCGGGTCGTGATCGGCGTCGACGGACCGTGCGCGCGGTGGTCGTTCCGCGGTGATCCGGTGCCGCCCGAAGACGAGAACGTCGAGATCGAGCTCACGCGGACCCCAGCGCCGCCGCTTTCGGCGCCCGAATTCACGCTCGAGCTGTTTGAGCGCAGCCAGCAGGCCCAGGGCACCCGCCTCCGGGTCGGGTCCGGCCGGAACGTCGAGCGCGACCACGGCGTTGCGGAACTCGGGCTGAGCGGCGACGCCGACCGGATCGGTGGCATAGAGCCGGGAAACGGCGCGAAGCCGGGCGCCGGGGAGCGCCGCGACAGCCGCCACCGCGTCCGTCAGGGTCGCCTCGGCGTCCCCGATGTTGGCGCCCAGACCGAGGTACGCGCGGATCCGTCGTTCGATCATGTCCCAAGTATCGATGAGCACAGCTGCGGACGGGCCGGCGGCCCCGGCTAGACTCGACCGATGCCGCCGGTCGCCGTCCGAATCCTCCATCCTGCACCCGCGCCGGACGCCGGACCGATCGCCCGCTGGGTGGCCGACGAGCGGAGGGACCTGGGCGATCGCCACCGTCGCGGCTTCCTGGCGGCCGGCGCCGACGAGGTCACGATCATCACTGGCCCGCCCGATGACCAATCGTTCGGGGCCCGGCTCCGCGATCTCGTCGCGCATCGATCATCGGGCGGCCTCGTCGTCCTGGGGTCCGGCTCGATCCCGCTCGCCACGAATGACGACCGCCGGGCCTTCGTCGCGGCCGCCGCCGCCACCGACCGGCAGGCGCTCGCCAACAACCGCTATTCGGCCGATATTGTCGCGATCTCGCGCATCGAGACGCTGCCGGCCATCCCCGACCTCGGCGATGATAACGGCCTCCCGCGCTGGCTCGAGGACGCCGCCTCCGGCTACGCCGTCACCGACTTGCGCCGCCGCTGGCGGCTGGCCATCGACATCGACGGCCCGATCGACCTGGTCGTCATCGGTGCCGCCGGCAGGCACGCGTCGGCCAAGGCCACCGCATCCGTCGCCATCGATCTCGGCCCCGTCCTCGCAGCCATCGCTGACATCCGCGCCGTCGCCACGGACTCGCGAGCCGAACTCGTCGTCACCGGCCGGACGTCGGCCACTACCCTGGCCTGGCTCGAGCGGTCGACGGCGTCGCGGACCCGGGCGATCGTCGAGGAACGTGGGCTTCGGACGCGCGCCGCCGGCCAGCGGCCCCCAGCCTCGGTCATCGGCGCGCTGCTCGATCGCGATGGTCCGGGATCACTGGGCAACCACCTGGCCAGGCTCGGGGACGCGGCGATCGTCGACACCCGCGTCCTGATGGCGCATCGAGCCGGCGCCGACGAGCGCGCCTGGCCGCGGACCGAGGACCGATTCGCGTCCGACCTCCTGCTCGCCGACCGGATCGCCGATCCATGGCTGCGCGAGCTCACGGCATCGGTCGTCGCCGCCCCGATCCCGATCCTGCTCGGTGGCCATACGATGGTCGGCCCCGCGGTCCGGCTCCTCCTCGGGCGGCCGCGGAGCGCCCGATGGAGGTGACGCCCGGCCTCCGTCGTGATCCGCTGCCAAACCTCGACGCGGTGGGGCAGGACGACGCCCTCGTCGCGCGGATTCGCGCGACGATCGAGGACACCGGCCCAATGACCTTCGCCCGCTTCATGGACCTCGCCCTCTACGATCCCGACGGTGGCTATTACCGGGCGGCCGACGCACGGCCGGGACGCGCCGGCGACTTCCTGACGGCACCCGAAACGCATCCCATCTTCGGGGCGGCCCTCGCCCGGGCCGTCGTCGACGCGTGGGAGCGGCTCGAGCGGCCGGATCGATTCGTCCTCCGCGAGTATGGCGCCGGGTCGGGCGCGCTCGGCGGCGCGATCCTCGACGCCGTGCGGAGGGAGCAGCCGCCATTCGCGAAAGCCCTGCGTTACCAGCCGATCGAGGTCGAGCCGCGGCGGCTCGCGGCGATTGCCGATCGGCTCGCGGCTGCCGGTCTCGCCGACGCCCTCATCGCTCCCCCGGCTCCGACCGACGCGCCGGAAACCGGCCTGGTCCTCGCGAACGAGGTCCTCGACGCGCTGCCGACCCACCGGGTCGTCGTCCGCGACGACGTTCTGCGCGAAATCATGGTCGGCTGGCGCGACGGTGCCTTCGTCGACGCGGAGTCCGATCCGTCGACCCCGGCGCTCGCGGCACGGCTCGCCGACGAGGGCGTCACGCTCGGCGAGGGCCAGCGCGGCGAAATCTGCCTGGCGCTCGGCGGCTGGGTCTCGGAGGTCGCGGCCGGCCTCGCCCGCGGCGCCGTCCTGCTCATCGACTACGGCCATCCGGCGACCGCGCTGTACGACTCGCTGCGGCGCCGGGACGGGACGCTCCGCGCCTATCTCCGGCATCGGGTCCACGACGACCCGTATCGCCACGTCGGCCGGCAGGATCTGACGGCGCACGTCGACGTGACCGCGGTCGAGCGCGCCACGGTGGACGCGGGTCTCACCCATCTCGGGACGACGACTCAGGCCGAGTTCCTCATCGGGCTCGGCATCGAGGGCCTCCTCCAGGCGATCCAGTCCGACCCCGCGACGACCCTGGAGACGTATATCGCCGTCCGCTCCGGGCTGATGCGACTGCTCGATCCCCGCGCAACTGGGCGGTTCCGGGTCATGGCGTTCGGACGCGGGTGGCCACCGGGTGTCCCGCTCGCGGGCTTCGGGTTCCGGATCACCCCCTGAGCGTTCGGCGTTGAGCGTTCGGCGATGCCGGGCGTGGCCTACGGCACCTCCCACAACCGCACAAGACTCCACAAGACCGCAACGGATTAGGGCGACCTACCTATTGCCCCGCTCCGGCGTGCGCCGGCACGATTCGCATCGGTCGGGCACGACCTCTCGAGGAGTGGCGCGCGTCCTTGCACGCGCGCTCGGCGCGCGCCGCTCCCCGACCACCTCCCGCGAAGCCATCCGCCTCGCCGCCCGCCTCGCTCCCACGGTAGAATGCCGGCAGGCCAGCCTTGCCCAGCCGGAGTATGGCCGTGCGCTCCACCAGCATTCTTTGGTACGCCTCGCCGGCACCGGCAGGTCGCTCGAAGGGAGATCGGTTGACCGGCATCTGGTACATCGTGGGGTTCGCCTTCGCGGGCGTCTCCTTCGTGTTCCTGACGATCGGCGCCGCCTGGCTCGTCTCGCACCGCAACCGCGGGGACGAGCACAAGGGCCTGCCCTACGAGTCGGGGATCGACACGTTCGGCGACACGCACGGCCGGTTCGGTCTCTCGTTCTACATCTACGCCCTGCTCTTCGTCGCGTTCGACATCGAGGTGATCTTCATCTACCTCTGGGCGATCGCCTTCAACGACCTCCTGCTCGGCGGGCTCGTGAGCATGCTGATCTTCGTCGGGATCCTCCTCCTCGGGCTCGCCTACGCATGGCGGAAGGGGGCGCTCACATGGCGGTGACGCCCACGGGCTCCCCGAGCGGCACGCCCGGCACCACGAAGGGGCGGAGCGATCTCCCCGCGGTGACCGATCCTCGATCGGAGGTCGTCTCGCCGATCATCGTCGCCAACTCCCTCTGGCAGGCCGCCGATCCGGAGGCGTATGACGGTGGCCGCGAGAGTCCGATCACACACCTGCGTGAATTCGAGGCGAGCGGCCTCGGGCGGCGCGACGATGCACGCTGGGGCGGCGTCCTCGAGGTCATCCCGACCAGGGCCGACTATGTCCTCGATCTGATCCGGATGAACAGCCTCTGGCCGCTCCTCTCCGGGCTCGCCTGCTGCGCGATCGAGATGATGTCCGCCGCCACCTCCAAGAACGACATGGACCGGTTCGGGATGTTCCCCTTCCGGGCCAGCCCGCGCCAGGCCGACGTCCTGATCGTGGCCGGCACGCTGACGACGAAGATGGCCGGGCCGCTCGTCCGTCTCTGGGAGCAGATGCCGGAACCGAAATGGTGTGTGGCGATGGGCGACTGCACG
>JBDTNS010000105.1:0-7040 GCA_039933675.1 Chloroflexota bacterium | reverse complement strand
CGCCCGACGGACTGCGACCGGCATCCCGGTGTCGGTACGTCCGTCGGGCCCTCGCAACGGGCCTCGGCCGTCGACCCACTGGACGCGCATCCGGAGGCCCGCACGCACGTGACGAACCCATCGATCGATCCCGGCCGGCCGATCCCGCCGGCTGAGCAGCCCGCCCGGCTCGACGCCCTCGAGGCCGCCGTCCGCGCCCGCTCCGACCTCGTGCCCGCGGTCGGCATCGTCCTCGGCTCCGGGCTCGGCGCGCTCGCCGACGACCTCGACGACGCCATCGCGATCCCGTTCGCCGGGCTGCCCGGCTGGCCGGCCGCGACGGCGCCGGGACACGTCGGGCGGCTCCTGCTCGGGCGCCTGGGTGGCACGCCGGTCGTCATGCTCCAGGGCCGCTTCCACGTCTACGAGGGGAACGATCCAGGGCTGGTCGTCCAGCCGGTGCTCCTGTTCGGGCGGCTCGGCGCGAAGGTCGTGGTCCTCACGAACGCGGCCGGTGGCGTCGATCCGGCGTTTGGGCCGGGAACCCTGATGGTCATCTCCGACCACCTGAACCTGACCGGCCGGACGCCGCTCCACGGTCCAAACACCGACGTGATCGGGCCGCGATTCCAGGACCTGACCGACGCCTGGAGCCCCCGCCTGCGCGACGCGCTGAAGGCGGCCGGCGTGGCGGAGGGCGTCGACCTCGAGGAGGGCGTGTACGCCGGCCTCCTCGGACCGCAATACGAGACCCCGTCCGAGGTCCGGATGCTGCGCGGGCTCGGGGCTGACGCCGTCGGGATGTCGACGGTCCTCGAGTGCATCGCCGCGCGCTGGGCCGGGCTCGAGGTCTGCGGCGTCTCGCTCGTGACGAATGCCGGCGCCGGGTACAGCGGCGTGCCGCTCAGCCATGAGGAGGTTCTCGAGGCCGGCGCCGAGGCGGGACCGCGGCTGGCGAAGGTGATCGGGCGGTTCGTGCGCGACCTCGAGTCGCGGTCGTCGCCTTTCTGACCCCCATGCCGCCGACGTCCCGGCGCAGGTAGGTGACCGCGAGGTTGCCGGGCGGGCGGACCGCCGCCATGGACACGAGCAGCACGATGCCGATCGCGAACACCACGAGCAGCGCCGCGGCGCTGCCCTACTTGACGATCAGCTCCCGACCTGCGGCCCTCGCGGCCTTCGACTTCTCGGCCCACGCCGCGAGGACGTTGTCCTTGTGAGGCCGGATCGGGCAGTGCTCGTCGCGATTGCCCATCTCGTCGCAGTAGCCGAGTGCGACGCACTTCGGGGCGAGGAACGAACCCAGGAACGGCGAGACCTGGAAGATCTCGTGGCGGATCAGCTGGAACAGCCGGCGAATCTCCCACTGGGCCATCGTGCACAGCCGCAGGCCCGACATGTGGATGAGCGCCCGGAGGTTTGCCGTCATCACGAGGTTCGTGCGGGTCGCGTTGGGGAAGACGAACCGGGCGTCCTCGCCCGGGATCCCGGCCCCGACGAGCTGGCCGTAGAGGTCCATCGAGCCCGCGATCTGCTCGTTGTAGGCGTCGCGCAGCTCGGGGTCGGCGTCCTCGATCGAGGCCGGCAGCATCGTCGAGGCGCCCTTGAACGTGACGTAGCGCTGGCTCTGCTGATCGAATGCGACACCGGCTCTGTGGCGGACCAGCTGGTGCGAGAGCGTCCGCGAGACGCCGCTGATACCAAAGGTGAAGACCACGTGCTCGATCGTGGATCCGTGGCCCGACTCGATCACGCCGGAGATCAGCTTCTGCATCTTCGCCTGGTCGATCTGGCCGGTCGCGGCACGATCGAAGATGTCGTCCGGGGTCAGCTCCGAGTAGCACGTCCGGCACGCGGTGTAGATCAGCGGGACGTAGTACTGCTCGACGATCTCCTTGTTCGGGAAGAGGAGCGTCGCCTTCATCCCGAGCTCGCGCCGGCCGGGATTCTTCGGGATCGCGGTCTTCTCGCGCGAGGCGGGCGGAGCTGCGGCAGGGACGTCGGCTGGAGTGGGCTGTGTCGCCTCGGCGGTCATCGCCGAAGTCTACGACGCGGGTGGTCCGGGTGCGGCCGGCGCGGCCGCTGGGCAGGGCGACGCTCGCCGACCATCAGTAGTAGTCCGAGCAGGAGAGGAAGTAGCCGCAGCGGCAGATCAACTTGCACTTTCGCTCGTCCATGGCGGCCCCGCAGTTCGCGCAGGTCAGGACGACGACGCCCGGATCGATGTCGGCGACGTCCAGCGGGTCGCCAGCGATGCGGATGGCCGGCCACGCGACCGAGGCGCTGGGTTCGGCGGGCTCAATGAACTGCACCTCATCGATCATCGTGCGACGCCCGTGTGGTCGTGGGGCGCGAGGTCGTCAATCGACGTCTCGAGCGCGAACGACACGGCCTCATCGAGGGTCATCGCCCGCCCATCCAGTGCGAGGTGCTCGAGCTCGGCCGGATCGATCGTCGTCCGGGTGCTCGATCGCCCATAAAACTCGAACTGGGAGTCGACGAAGTCTGCCAATCCGACCCCGCCCGCCGCGGACAGTGCCCGTGCGGCGGCCCACAGCTTCGCGGCCCGCGGGAGGTTGCCCTCTGCGATCGCGATGGAGGCGAAGTCATCGAGCGTGAGCGTCAGCCCGGCGACGTCGCCGAAGCCGTGGAACAGGCGCATCGCCGCACTGACATTGCGGCGGGCCTCGTCGAGCGTCCCGAGCCGCGTCTGCGACGTTCCCAGCATGTGATGAGACCAGGCCTCCATCGTCCGGTGGCCCAGGCGCCGGAATACCTCGAGCGCTTCATCGAACTGGCTGACCCCGCTCTCGTCGGATCGATGGACGTAGAACCAGTTGCCGATTCCCCAGAGGGCGTTGGCCCGCTCGCGCTCGTCGCCGGCGCCCGTTGCCAGGTCGCGCGCCCCCGGTCAGTGCTGCGGCGTCTCGGTCTTCGCCCGGAGGCGGGCGGAGAGGCCGCGCAGGATCGCCAGGCCGATCGACGGATGGTCGAGCACGAGTCGCTCGAACTCCCAGCTCGCGAGGGCCAGGCAGCGGGTCGGCGTGGTGGCGACGACCTGGGCGACCCGCGGCAGCCCGTCGATCACCGACATCTCGCCGAAGAAGTCGCCCGGCCCGAGACGCGCCAGCTCGTCGCCGTCGCGGACGACGCGCACCGCCCCATCCACGATCACGAACAGCCCGGTCCCGATCTCGCCCTGGCGGGCGATGACATGATCGGACGGGAAGTCGACCTCGAGGGCGCGCTCGCCGATCGCGGCAAGGTCCTCCTGGCGGACGCCGCCGAACAGGGGGCAGCCGCCGAGCAACTCCGTCCGGCGGTCCTGGGTCAGCGTCACGTGGCCTCCTCTGAAGATGACCCGATGCTGCGCGTTCCAGCGGTCCCGCGTCAAACGCGCCGCACGACGTGGTCGGAGGTCACCGGTGTCAGAATGGACGAGGGGAACCAGCGAGGACGGCACACATGGCCAACACGGACGAGATCGTCGACCAGATCGCGGGCTTTGCGCTCTTCGCCGACCTGACGACGCCGCAGCTCCAGCGCATCGCCCACATGTTCGAGGAGGAGCTCCATCCGGAGGGCGCCCGCGTTCTCCGCCAGGGCCTGTCGGGCTCGGCCTTCCACGTCATCCTCGACGGCGAGGCCTCGGTCGTCATCGACGGCCAGCAGCGCGCGACACTCGCCCGCGGCGACTTCTTCGGCGAGGTCTCGATCCTGCTCGGTGAGCCGCCGGGAGCGGACATCGTGGCGTCGCGGCCGCTCCGGACGCTCGTCCTCGCCGGGCCGCAGGTGCAGCCGGTCCTGCTCGAGAACCCGCCGCTGATGTACCGGATGCTCCAGGCGCAGGCGCGCCGTCTGCGGAACGCGAACCGGTGGCGGAGCTGAGCCCAGCCCGCGACGGAACCGGTCAGCCGTCCGGCGAAGCGCCCGAGCGCCCGTTCCCTCCCGGCGACTACCCGCTCGTCGTGGTCGGCAGCGGGCCGGGCGCGATCCAGGTCTCCTACTCTCTCCGGACCCGCGGGATCGACCATGCGGTGATCTCGGCCGACCCGTCGCCGGGCGGCATGTTCCGGCGCTGGCCGTTCTTCCAGCGCCTGCTCTCGTGGACGAAGCCGTACGCGCCCGTCGCCCGCACCGAGCGCGCCTACGAGCGGTACGACTGGAACTCCCTCCTCGCGGACGGACCGGACGGGCGGGCGATCATGCCCTCCTTCATGGATGGCACGTCCTACTTCCCGTCGCGGCCGGAGATGGAGCGAAACCTCGCGACGTTCGTCGAGCGGACGGGGCTGCGCATCCGCTACGACTGCCGCTGGACGGCTACCCGGCGCGAGGACGGCGCGGATGGCACGCGATTCGTGCTGACGACGACCGACGGCGAATATCGCGCGCCCATCGTCGTGTTCGCCGTCGGCGTTGCGGAGCCGTACGTGCCGGCCACGCCCGGCATCGAGCTTGCCGCCCATTACGCCGACACCCGGCCCGCCGAGACCTATGCCGACCGCCGGATCTTCATCATCGGCAAGCAGAACTCGGGCTTCGAGCTCGCCTCGGGCCTGCTGTCGTGGGCGCGCCAGATCACGCTCGCGTCACCGTCGCCGGCGAAACTCTCGGTCAACACCCGCTCGCTCGTCGGCGTGCGCGCTCGCTACCTCCAGCCGTTCGAGGACCACGTCGTGGGCGGCGGCGTGTCGGTCCTCGACGCGTCGATCGCCGGGATCGAGCGGGCAACGGGCGACCATGACGGGCCGTTCGTCGTCCGCGTCCGGCCGTCGGCCGGAGGCGAGGAGCTCGGGATCGAGGTCGACGAGGTGATCGCGGCGACCGGGTTCGTCACGCCCCTGCTGGACCTCAGAGAGCTCGGCGTGACGACGTTCGGCCAGGCGCGCCTGCCGGCCCAGACCGGCTACTGGGAGAGCGCCTCGATGCCGGGCATCTACTTCGCCGGCACGATCGGCCAGGGCGCGGCCGGGTTGAAGAAGCGCGGCCTGCCGGCGAATTCCGGCGCGGTCCACGGCGCCCGCTACAACGCCCGGGTCCTCGCCGGCCATCTTGCCCGGAAGCAGTTCGACCAGCCGCCCGAACGCCCGGCGATCGCGGCCGACGGCATCGTCGACTTCATCCTCGGCGAGCTCGCGGAGGCGCCCGAGCTGTGGCACCAGCGGGCCTACCTGGCGCGCGTGATCTCGCTCGATCCGACGATCGGGCTGCGCGACGAAGGGGTCGTGCCGCTCGCGGCGTTCCTGGACGGTGTTGGCGACGACGGAACGGCGGACTCGATCGGGCTGACCCTCGAAGCCGATGGGAGCTCGGCGGTCTATCCGGTCCTCTATCTCCGTCGAAACGGCCGAGCCGAGGAACGGCCCGTCGAACCGGACCCGCTTCTTCGCTTCGACACGCCGGCGGTCCGCACGGCGGTGACCGCGATCGTGGCTGAGGTCGGCGTTCGCTAGCTGGTGACGACTAATCGACACCGAATTAGTCGTTGACGGCTAACTCCGCGTCGGTTAGCCTGCTCGCGTGAACGGTCTCGTGCTCTTCGGCGACGTGATCCGGTCACGCGACGATGCACCGGCGGCGACTGCCTGGCTCCGGACGCTCGCAGCGGATCTGACCGCTGCCGTTCCCGCCGCCGAGCGCCTCGCCGACTTCGAGTTCACCCAGGGCGACGAGATCCAGGGCCTGCTCGCGATCCACGCCGATCCGATCGCGGTCGTCCTCCGCGCCGTCCTTCATCCCGAGGCCCTCCCGATGCGCTGGGTCGTGGTCGCGGGAACGGTGGATCCCGGCCAGGGACCCGCGACGCAGCGCAGCGGACCTGCGTTCTTCGCGGCCCGGGAGCGGCTCGAGCTCACGGTCGGCCGCCGGGAGCGCCTGGCCGCGGTGAGCGGCGACCCCGACACCGACGCCCTCCTCGACGGGACGGCGCCACTCCTCGGCACCCTCCTCGCGGAGCTGACCGAACGCCAGCGCGCGATCGCCTGGCTCGTCCTCGTCGAGGGGCTCCGTCGATCGGAGGCGGCCGCCCGGCTCGGGGTGAGCCGAGCCACGGTGTCGGTCGCGGCTGACCGGGCACACCTGCGGGCGATCGGCGACCTCGCCCGTGTCGCGCGAACGTTGCTGGCTCGGGCTACGGTGACGCCCTGATGGCCGACTCGATCCTCGTCCTCGCCTGGCTCGTTCTTGCCCACCTCGTCGCCGACTTCGCGCTCCAGACCGGCGGCATCGCCAGCGCGAAGGCGAGCCACGGGTCGCGGGCCCTGCGCGGACTCGTCGCCCACGGTCTGATCGTGGCGGCCTGTGTCGCGCCGGTCGGGCTGGCGTACGGCGAACGTGGCTGGTGGCTCGTGATGGTCACCGCCCTGACCCATGTCGTGATCGACCGGACGAAGGTCATCCTCACCCGCCGCGCCGCCGCGGCCGCGCTCCGGGAGGCGCACGAGCGGCACGAGGGTCCGCAGCCGCCGGAGCATCTCGGTCGCGCCTGGACGCCGCAGCCGGCCGCTCTCTTCCTCGCCGATCAAGGCGCCCATCTCGCTGTCGCCGGCGGCGCATGGGCGATCCTCCTTGCCGGTGTTCCCTTCGCCGCCGGCTGGGTGAGCGCCGTTGACGGCTGGTTCGGCGGGTGGGATCGGACCGCGGTCCACGCCGTCGTCAGCGGCGCCGTCGTCTTCCTCGCGCTCGGGCTCGTGAACATCCGGGCCGCGTCGCTGTTCGTTGGTATCCTCGTGCGGCCGGTCGAGGTCGGCGCCGGCGGCGAGCATCGTTGGGGCGGCCGGGCCGCGCCGGCCGTCGACCCGACGAGCATCCCCGAGTCGCGCGGCGGGCCGGCGCCGGATCGCAGCGCGCCGGCTGTCGCTCCGGTGACCCGGCGCTGGTCGATCCGGATCGGCCCGCTCGACGCCCGAGTCACCGCCGAGCCGGACACGCCGGCCGGCTCATCCGACGCGTCGGCCGCCACCCGGAATGTCCACGCGACCGCACCCCTCGAGGCCGGCGCCCGCGTCGGCTCGACGATCGGCATCCTCGAGCGGATCCTGATCGTCGTCTTCGTCCTG